>JAEWCF010000056.1 GCA_023390775.1 Bacteroidota bacterium
TGCTCGACGAGCCGACCAACCATCTTGACCTCGCTGCGATTCAGTGGCTGGAGGATTACCTGGCCTCGTTTAAGGGCGCGGTCATTCTGGTCACGCACGACCGGTACTTTTTGGAGCGCGTCTGCAACGAAATCATCGAGCTCGAGAACGGAAAGCTCTACCAGTACAAGGGCAATTATTCCTATTACCTGGAAAAGAAGGAACAACGCATCGCCTCCGAAAATGCCAGCATCGACAAGGCGCGAAATGTTTTTGTCAAGGAACTCGAATGGATGCGTCGCCAACCCAAGGCCCGGACCACAAAGAGCAAGTCGCGTCAGGACGATTTTTACATTATAAAGGAAAAGGCCGAAAGCCGACGTAAGGAAAACCAGGTCGAGCTCGAGATCAACATGGAGCGGATGGGTTCCAAGATCATCGAATTGCACAAACTGCACAAGAAATTTGGGGACCGCGTCATCCTGAACGGCTTCTCCTACCCTTTCCAGCGAGGCGAACGCGTAGGGATCATCGGCAAGAACGGGACGGGCAAGACCACCTTCCTCAATATTTTGACCGGTTCAATTCAGCCCGACGCGGGCAAGGTCATCGTGGGAGATACCATCAAGATCGGGTATTACACGCAGTCGGGGATCGAGATCAAGCAAGGCCAGAAGGTCATCGACGTGATCAAGGAATTCGGCGAATACATCCCGCTGATGAAGGGCAGGACAATTTCGGCGGGGCAGCTGCTCGAGCGTTTTTTGTTTGACCGAAAGAAGCAACACGACTATGTTGAAAAACTCAGCGGGGGCGAACTGAAGCGCCTCTATCTCTGCACGGTTTTGATCCAGAACCCCAACTTTCTGATCCTCGACGAGCCGACAAACGACCTGGACATCGTCACGCTCAACGTGCTCGAGAACTTCCTGCTCGATTTTCCGGGCTGTTTGATAGTGGTATCGCACGACCGCTATTTCATGGACAAGATCGTGGACCATTTGCTGGTGTTCCGGGGACAGGGCGAGATCGAGGACTTCCCCGGCAATTACAGCGACTTCCGCGTTTATGAGGATTCGGCGGTGCCGGCCAAGGCGGAAGCATCCGCGAAGGCGAATTGGAAACAGCAGCAGGCGACCTCTGGACTTTCTACATCGGAACAAAAGGAATTCCAGAGGCTCGAGCGCGAAATCAGGGACCTGGAGGAGAAACAAGCGGTAATCGAGAAGGCTTTCGCCGACGGGCTGCCCGACAGCGAGATCACTGCAAAGGCCGACGAACTTAAAAAAATCCTGGATGCCTTGGAGCAAAAGGAAATGCGCTGGTTCGAATTGGGCGAAAAAGCCGAAGGATGATACGTCAGGCGCTGGCATACCTGAACTTTTTGTGGCGATCCAAAAACGAATACGCCGTGCACTCGCCTTTTGTCTATGACCTGCTGATGAAGTGCGTGTATGACAGGGCAGATTTCCCGCAATACGAGATCATGGCCCATTACCGCAAGTCGCTGTTGGCGGATACTTCTACGATTGAAGTTAAGGACTTCGGCGCAGGATCGAGGAAATTCAGGGACAATTCGCGAAAGGTTTTCGAGATGGCCGCCAATGCGGGATCAAGTGAATTCAGGTCAAGGTTACTGTTTAGATTGACGCGCTACCTGGCGCCCCAAACTATCCTCGAACTGGGCACCTCGCTTGGAATCGGAACGCTTTCGCTCGCACTTGGCAATCCCGCCGGAGAGGTGACCACCGTCGAAGGATCGAATACTGCTGATTATGCGCGCGAAAAGTTGGCCGGTATCGTCTCCAATGTCACTGTCGTGCAATTGGACTTCAACACCTTCATTGACAATATCCCATCGGAACAGAAATATGACCTCGTATTTTTCGACGGCCACCACGACCGCGATGCCACGCTCCACTATTTCGAGAAAATGAAAAAGACCGTTCAAGAAGGAACGGCCTGGATTTTTGACGACATCCATTGGTCGCCCGGAATGGAATCGGCGTGGAAGACGATTTGCCAGGATCCGATGGTGACGGTGTCGATCGACACGTTCCGGTGGGGAATCGTCTTTTTCCGCAGCGGACAGGTAAAGGAACATTTCGTGCTGCGCGCCTAATTGTTGCGAAGCGCGTTCATCAATTGTTCCTTGGTCATTTTCGAGCGGCCCTCGATCCCTACTTTTTTTGCCTCCTCATAGAGGTCCTGCTTGGTGCGGTCTTCATAAGATTTGGCCTTGCCGCCGCGCTTTTCGGCGCCGGGACTGTTGGCGATGCGCGCCGATTTTTGCTTGCTGTATCCTTTGTCCCTCAGTGCTTCGTATTGGTCCTTGTCCTTGACTTGCGGACCGGGTGATTTTCCAGGCATAGGTTTAATTATTATAAATTATAAATTTTAACCCGAGGCGAAGCCGAACTGAACGACCAACGGGAGTTAATTATAAATGGCCACATAAGAGTGTTAGGGTACTAATGTGACCTTTAAGGTACAACAATTTGCATCCAGGTTGTATCGCAATTAACTTTTTGAAATTTGTCTTTCGACATGTACATCGGGCTCGGGTCGTCATTCGTCATTTACTCCGCTGGCGCTCCGTACAGTTCGGCTTCGCCTCGGGTCGACATTCGTCATTCGATATTCGTCATTCGTCAAAAAAAAAAGCAGCCCCGAAGGACTGCCTTTTCACAGAAAGTAAGATGAATCTTGCGGAGGGGCTTAGTTGGCCTCTTCCTTGGCGTTTTCGTTTTCCTTGGTCTTGGCGCCCATGCGGTCAATCTTGAATTTGGGCGCAAATTTCAGTTTAAGTTCGGCGATCTTGCGGTTGTCTTCAGACGAAAGGCCTTCTTTCTCTACAGTGTTCTTGCGCGCGTCAAGAGCTTCGTACATCGCCTTGATTTCGTCAAAATCCTCACGTGAATAGCTGTCCTTGTTCTTGTCGTATGCGTTGTAGAAATCATTGTAGACGCGCAGGATGTTATCCTTGTTCACCCAATCAAAATTGAGGTCTTTGCCGACGGTTCCCATCGGAAACAACGATGCGCTAAGTGATGAACCGGCACTTTTTGAAGCTTCGGCCTCGCGCTCAGCATCCAGGGCTGCCTGGTATTTTGCGCGCATTTCCTCGTATTTGGCCTTGCTGGCGTTCAATCTCTCTTCGGCTTTCTCGCGATCCTTCATATTGGCCAACGCCGCTTCGGCATCGGTGGTGCGCTGCATGTACTCGGCTTCAATGGCCGACCAGTTGGCACGGGCATCGGCTTCGGCAACGTTACCCAAAGAATCTACATAAACAGTGTAGGATTCAACGGTTTTTTCGGCGCGCGTTTCTTCTTCGCTTTTGCAGCTGATCAGGCTTGTGGCCAGGCACAATCCCAAGATGGCAACATTTGATTTCATAAGACTTTAAAATTTAGGTTTGATTTTGTTTTCACCGATAAAATTACCATTATCATTATAAATCTTACAAATAGTCTTAAAATTTTAGCACATATTTAATATTTAAATAGAATTATTATAATTATATAATCTTTATGCGGAATTCTGTAAGTGGCGGGATGCCGAATGTTTTTATTATAAGAGGCACTTTCCGTATTTTTAACCGATAAAATTTACGAATGACCGAACCGCTGATCAAGATTCGTGGCATACGCCGTGACTTCATTTTGGGAAACGAAACCGTTTACGTACTTAAGGGCATCGATCTGGATATCCGAAAAGGTGAGTACGTGGCGCTTATGGGGCCGTCTGGTTCCGGCAAATCGACGCTGATGAATCTTCTGGGTTGCCTCGACACCCCGACCGCCGGCGAATATATCCTCAATGGCAAAAAGGTCAGCGACATGCATGACGACGAATTGGCCGAAATCCGAAACAAGGAAATCGGTTTCGTGTTCCAGACCTTCAACCTGTTGCCCCGTACCACCGCCCTGGACAATGTCGCCCTGCCGATGATCTATGCCGGTTATTCTAAATCCGAGCGGATGGAACGCGCCCGTGAAGTCCTTTCGCAGGTTAACCTCGCCGACCGGATGGACCACCAGCCCAACCAGCTTTCGGGGGGACAGAGGCAACGTGTGGCGATCGCACGTGCGCTGGTCAACAATCCTTCCATCATCCTTGCCGACGAACCTACCGGAAATCTCGACAGCAAAACTTCGGTGGAGATCATGAACCTGTTTGGCGAAATCCACAAGAACGGCAATACGGTGATCCTGGTCACCCATGAGGAGGATATCGCCGCATATGCGCACCGCGTGATCAGGCTCCGCGACGGCATGATTGAAACCGATACACATAAATAGGTGAAAGTATATACAAAAACCGGCGACGGCGGCACAACCGCCCTATTTGGAGGCACCCGCGTCCCGAAAGACCATATCCGGATCGAGAGCTACGGCACCATCGACGAATTGAATTCCTATTTGGGATTGCTTCGCGACCACGAGATGGACAACCTGCACCGTGAATTCCTCTGCGCCATCCAGGACAGGCTCTTTGTGGCCGGCGCCATTCTGGCAACGCCTCCCGATAAGGAGATCTTGAAAAATGGCCGCGAACGCCTCGACATTGCGCGGATTACCGATGCGGACATCGAGATGCTGGAATTGGAAATCGACCGGATGGATTCCTCGCTGCCGCAGATGACCCACTTTATCCTTCCGGGTGGACATATTACCGTGTCACATTGTCACGTGGCCCGTTGCATCTGCCGACGTGCCGAAAGGCTTGCGGTCCATTTAAGCCACAATGACAGAGTGGACCCGGCGGTTATCCGGTACCTCAACCGCCTGTCGGACTATCTGTTCGTGCTGGCACGGAAGTTGTCGGCCGAGCTCGGCGCCGAAGAGGTGAAATGGATCCCCAGGAAGGATTAAAATTCACTGCAAACCCGCGCCATTGCTACGTTCTTAACTTTTTATCGAAATAAAAGAAATTTACTTGACATTTTCAGTAATAAATTTATTTTTGCATAAACTCTTAAACGACAGAAGATGTACTGGACATTAGAACTGGCGTCCTATTTAAGTGATGCCCCATGGCCTGCAACAAAGGACGAACTTATAGATTATGCCATTCGTGCCGGAGCGCCCCTGGAGGTCGTCGAAAACCTGCAGTCCATCGAGGATGAAGGTGAAATTTATGAATCAATGGAGGAAATCTGGCCGGATTATCCTACAGACGAGGATTATCTTTGGAACGAGGACGAATACTAATAAAATAAAAACCCAATTGAAAGTCTCATCAGAGGCTTTTTTTTTGCTTAAATTTGCACACTTTTTCATCATCAGAATCCACTATTCATGAGCTTTATAAACAGCATTCTCAAAGTTTTCGTAGGCGATAAATCACAGAAGGACGTCAAGGCGCTCCAGGCGACGGTCGCGAAGGTCAAGAGCTTTGAACCGCAACTTTCGGGATTGTCAAATGACCAGCTTCGCGCTAAGACCACCGAGTTCAAGAAGCGCATTACCGACGCCCGTGCCGACAAGGACAAGCAGATAGCCAATCTGAAGGCCGAAGTCGAGCAGATTGCCGACATCGACAAGCGCGAGGATGTCTATCTCCAGATCGATGCCCTCGAAAAGGAAGCCTACGAGATCTCGGAGAAAGTGCTCAACGAGATCCTTCCCGAGGCGTTCGCCGTGATCAAGGAAACTGCGCGCCGCTTCAAGGAAAACACTCAGATTGAAGTGACCGCCACCGAAAAGGACCGCGAGCTGTCGGCTACCAAGCCTTATATTGCGCTCGAGGGCGACAAGGCCGTTTGGGCCAATTCGTGGAATGCGGCGGGCAAGGCCATTACCTGGGACATGATCCACTATGATGTTCAGCTCATCGGCGGTATGGTGCTTCACGAAGGCAAAATCGCCGAGATGCAGACGGGTGAAGGTAAGACGCTCGTGGCGACGCTCCCGCTCTATCTCAACGCCTTGACCGGCAATGGCGTCCACCTGGTGACCGTCAACGACTACCTTGCCAAGCGCGACAGCAGCTGGAAGGCTCCTTTGTTCGAATTCCATGGGCTCACCGTGGATTGCATCGACAACCACCAACCCAACAGCGCCGCACGAAAGAAAGCCTATGAGGCCGACATCACCTACGGGCCCAACAACGAATTCGGTTTTGACTACCTGCGCGACAACATGGCGCATTCGCCTTCGGACCTTGTGCAGCGCAAACACAATTTCGCCATCGTGGATGAGGTTGACTCGGTTTTGATTGACGATGCGAGGACGCCGCTGATCATATCGGGCCCGGTCCCGCAGGGCGATCGCCACGAATTCAACGAACTCAAACCAAAGATCGACACCCTGGTGAACATGCAGCGCCAGCTGGCAAACGGTTTCCTTGCCGAGGCCAAAAGGCTCATCCGCGAAGGCAACACCAAGGACGGCGGATTCAACCTGCTCCGCGCCTACCGGTCGCTTCCCAAGAACAAGGCTCTGATCAAGTTCCTTAGCGAGGAAGGCGTGCGCCAAATCCTGCAGAAGACCGAAAATCAGTACATGCAGGACAACAACCGCGACATGCACCTGATCGACGAGGCGCTGTATTTCGTGATCGAGGAAAAAAACAATCAGGTTGAACTCACCGATAACGGCATCAAGTACCTCTCGACCGACACCGATGATAATTTCTTCGTCCTGCCCGATATTGGCACCGAGATCGCGCGGATCGAAAAGATGAATCTCGAGAAGGACGCCGAGGCCGAGGCCAAGGAAAAACTCTTCCAGGATTTCTCGGTCAAGAGCGAGCGCATCCACACCCTGACCCAATTGCTCAAGGCCTATACGCTGTTTGAAAAGGACGTCGAATATGTGATCATGGACAACAAGATTATGATCGTGGACGAGCAGACGGGCCGTATCATGGAGGGCCGCCGTTATTCGGATGGGTTGCACCAGGCCATCGAGGCCAAGGAGAACGTCAAGATCGAGGCCGCCACGCAGACCTTCGCGACCATCACGCTCCAGAATTACTTCAGGATGTACAGCAAACTCGCCGGTATGACGGGAACCGCCGTGACCGAGGCGGGCGAGCTCTGGCAGATTTACAAACTCGATGTAGTCGAGATCCCGACCAACCGCCCGATGGCCCGCAAGGATCACGACGATTTGATCTATAAGACAACACGCGAGAAATTCAACGCGGTCATCGAGGATGTCACCAACCTTTCAAAGGCCGGTCGCCCGGTGCTCATCGGAACGACGTCGGTTGAGATTTCGGAGCTATTGAGCCGCATGCTCAAAATGCGCAACATCCCGCACAACGTCCTCAACGCCAAACTCCACAAACAGGAGGCACAGATCGTCGAGGAAGCCGGAAAGCCCGGAGTTGTGACCATCGCCACCAACATGGCCGGCCGTGGTACCGACATCAAGCTTTCGGAAGAAGTGAAAGCCGCAGGCGGACTCGCCATCATCGGTACCGAAAGGCACGATTCCCGCCGCGTAGACCGACAGCTTCGCGGACGCGCCGGACGTCAGGGCGACCCGGGAAGCTCGCAATTCTACGTATCGCTCGAGGATAACCTGATGCGCCTCTTCGGATCGGAACGCGTGGCCAAGGTCATGGACCGCATGGGCCTCAAGGAAGGCGAGGTCATCCAGCATTCGATGATGACCAAATCGATCGAACGCGCGCAGAAGAAGGTCGAGGAGAACAACTTCGGGATCCGGAAGCGCCTGCTCGAATACGACGACGTGATGAACGCGCAACGCGAGGTGGTCTACAAGCGCCGCCGCCACGCCCTTCACGGGGAGAGGCTCAAGGTGGACATCGCCAACATGATGTACGACACGTGCGAGGTCATCGTGAGCCAAAACAAGGCCCAGAGCGATTTCAAGAATTTTGAATTCGAACTCATCCGCTACTTCTCGATCACGTCGCCTGTTACGGCTTCGGAATTCGAAAAGATATCAGAACCCGAACTCACCGGCAAGATCTACAAGGCCGCGATGCAATATTACACCGAGAAGACCGAGCGCAGCGCCCGCGAAGCCTTCCCGATTATCAAGAACGTGTTCGAGGAGCAGGGCAATAAGTTCGAGCGGATCGTGGTTCCGTTCACCGACGGCGTCAAGACGCTTCAGGTGGTCACCGACCTGTCAAAAGCCTACCAGACCGAAGGCCGCCAACTAATCGCCGATTTCGAGAAGAACATCACGCTTGCCATCGTGGACGAGGCATGGAAAAAACACCTGCGCAAGATGGACGAACTCAAGCAGTCGGTACAGCTGGCCGTCCACGAACAAAAGGATCCGCTTCTCATCTATAAGTTCGAGGCGTTCAACCTGTTCCGAGGAATGCTGGACAAGGTCAACAAGGAGGTGATTTCCTTCCTGTTCAAGGGCGATCTTCCGCAACAGCAACAACAGGCGCCGGCCATTCAGGAAGCGCGCGAAGTGAAGCCGAAGGAGAACTACAAGACTTCCAAGGACGATGCTTCGGGAGCGGCACAACAGCCTTCTCAACAGCACGCGCCGCAACAAACGCAACGCCCGGCCGTCACCGAGACCATCGTGCGCGAGATGCCCAAGATCAATCGCAACGATAACGTGACCATCAAGCACGTGATGAGCGGCAAGACCGAGACCATGAAGTTCAAAAAGGCCGAGGGCATGATCCAATCGGGCGAATGGGTGCTCGTAAATTAACCCGATGATTTACCTTAAATATTATCCCCGGAAATTCCGGGGATTTTTTATTTTTGGGAGATGCGCATCCTGCCGATCCTTTTCCTCCTACTCTGTCAGGTCAACCGGGCCCAACCGGAATCGCTTGTCAGGGACACCAAAAAGCTTTACGAGGCCTTTGATACGATCGATATCGATGCGCTGAAGGAATTGTTGTGCACAACCGATCCGGAAGCATCGGCGGAACTGCTGGACCTTTGGTTTCAGAACGAGGCGACCAAATTCAGGTTTGTCAACACGAATGCGAAGTACACGTACGAGAAAGTACCCGAAACCGGAATCTACGCCATTATGTTCAGGAATGTGGTAAGGATCACCTACTTCAATAAGATCGATCACACGCATGAACTGGAAAAACTAAAACGCCAATTTTCCGCACAAACCATTACATACGATCCGTTGCGCAATGCTTTCCTTATCACTTACATGGCCAAAATGCATGCAATCCCCCAACACGATGGCTGGCGCTTTGCATTCGCAGATTCAACCGTGCCAAAAGGTTTGCATCACGGCTGCATCGGCACCGAATCAATCTCTAAATAGTAAAATATGGCAAAGAGTCACGACGCAAAAAAGACGGTAAAGAAAGAGCCTCAAAAAACGGCAAAGGAGAAAAAAGAGGCTAAACGTGAGAAGAAAAACTCCAAAAGGGATTAAAAAAGGGCCCGGAAATCGGACCCTTTAACCCTAATTAAAACGGCGGGCAACACAAACCCGCCGATGCTAAGGTAAGGCCGCCGCGTAAGGAAACAAATACGAAGTTGTCCGTATTTTGCGCGTTTACAGATGGTCAGGGAGAATTTTTCCCGGATTCATGATATTGAGCGGGTCAAATACCTGCTTGATACCCTTGAACAATTCCAGGTGGGACCGGGAAAAGGCGATATCCATATAGTTCTTTTGCACAAAGCCGATTCCGTGTTCTCCGGAAAGCGTTCCGCCGAGTGAAACGGTCAGCTGGAAGATTTCGCGTACGCCTTTTGGAACATTCTCGGTCCAGGCCAGATCGTCCATTTCTCCCTTGACAATATTGACATGCAGGTTCCCGTCGCCGGCATGCCCGTAACAGACCGATCTGAAACCGTACCTGTTCCCGATCTCCTTGATGCCGCGCAACAGTCTGGGCAATTCGTATCGCGGAACCACCGTATCTTCCTCCTTGTAAACGGAGTTGGACTTTACCGCCTCGCCCACCGCGCGGCGCAATTTCCAGAGCGCATTCTTCTGATCCTCGGTATCGGCAAAGAGAATTTCGCCGATTTCATACTTCTCGAGCAGGTTGGCAATCTGTTCGGCCTGGCCAAACAACACGTCGGGCAACGACCCGTCCACCTCGACGAGCAGATGCGCCTCCACCCGGTCGTCAATGACCAGGCTGACATTGTCGACAAACCTCAGCGTCCAGTCTATGGCATCGCGTTCCATGAATTCGAGGGCGCTTGGCACGATCCCAATCCGAAAGATTTCGGCGACCGCCTCGCACGCCTGGCCCGCATCGTGGAAAGGGACGAGCATCAATACGTTATGCGGAACGGCCGGCAACAACTTCATGACGATCTTGGTGATGACTCCCAGGGTGCCTTCGCTCCCCGCCACGAGCTGCGTCAGGTTGTATCCCGTTGAATTTTTAAGCGTATTCGCACCGGTGTTGATGATTTCTCCCGACGGAAGCACTACCTCCAGATTTAGAACATAATCACGGGTGACGCCGTACTTGAGCGCACGGGCACCTCCCGCGTTTTCCGAGACGTTCCCGCCAATGAAACAACTGCCCATGCTCGAAGGATCAGGTGGGTAGAAAAGCCCGCGTTCGGCAACGGCTTCGCGCAAAACCTGCGTGATGACCCCGGGTTGGACCGTAACCTGGAAATTCCGCTCATCGATATCCAAAATCCGGTTGAATCGCTCCATCGACAGGCCGATGCCGCCCATTATGGAGAGAGCGCCCCCGCTCAAACCCGTCCGGCCGCCGATCGGGGTGACCGGTATCCGGAATTCGGAAGCAATCTTCATGATCTGGGACACCTGGGCCGTATCGGCGGGTTTGATGACCACCTGCGGGGGAAAAGAAAGGTCTTCGGTCTCGTCATGGCCGTAATCCCTTCGGACATCGAGGCCGGTATGTAGATAAGCCTCGCCGACCGCATCCCGAAGCCGGCTCAGCACTTCTTGGTTCAATGTGTTTTCCATCAGGCCAAAAATAGCAAAACCCGCCGTAAGCGTGCCGATGGCCGGCGGAATTCATTAATTTTACGCCGATGGCAGCCAAATCAATCCGCAATAAATCGGCGCTCACCGAACAGCCCGGCGTGCAACGCGAGGAAGCCGTAAATCATGCGCTGGCGCGTAACCTCTCCGGACGCCGAAAACTTCCGTCGACGGCCGAACTTCTCGAGGGCATTCTCAGGGGCGACCGATCGCTGTTGAGCCGCGGGATCACCATTGTCGAAAGCGCCCACCCCGATCATCAACCCCTCGCCTCCGAACTTGTATCGGCATGCCTTCCCCATTCCGGAAAATCGGTCCGGATTGGAATCACGGGGGTTCCCGGCGTAGGCAAGAGCACCTTCATCGAAGCCTTGGGCACAACGTTGACGAAAAAGGGAAAACGGGTTGCGGTACTGGCGGTGGATCCCAGCAGTTCCCTTTCGCACGGCAGCATTCTTGGCGACAAGACCCGGATGCAGGAACTTGTCCGCGATCCAAATGCCTACATCAGGCCGTCGCCGTCGGGTGAAAATCTGGGCGGGGTTGCGCGCAAAACACGTGAGGCGATCATTTTATGCGAAGCGGCGGGATTCGATGTTATCCTGATCGAAACCGTCGGCGTAGGCCAAAGCGAAACGGCGGTGCATTCCATGGCCGATTTCTTCCTCCTGTTGAAAATCACGGGCGCGGGCGACGAACTTCAGGGCATCAAACGCGGGATCATGGAAATGGCCGATGCGGTGGTGATCAACAAGGCCGATGGCGAAAACGAGAAAAGGGCAAGGCTGGCCAAAGCCGAATTCAATCGCGCGCTGCACTTTTTTCCGCCCAGGGAAAACGGTTGGCAACCACTCGCCCTGACCTGCAGCTCCCTGACGCGCGAGGGCATCGTTCCGGTTTGGGAGACCATCGAGCGCTTCGTGGGGGAGACCAAAAGCAACGGCCATTTCGACGCTAACCGGTCTGAGCAGAACCGTTACTGGATGCTCGAGACTATCAATGCCCGCCTCACCGGGGATTTCTATTCAAACCGACGGATCGCCAATCTGCTGGGCAAGTCACTGGACGATGTCGGTAACGGAAAGATCTCTCCCTTTGCCGCAGCCCAAAAGTTGCTCGAAAGCTATTTCCAGGATCAGTCCTCGTAACGCGAAACCTCGCGATCATAGAATTCATTGGCTTCGGCGATAAGGCCTTCCATGACCTGGTTGAGTTCGCCTTCGTCGAGGTCTTCGGCATCCTCCATGAATTCCACCTCGTCATCCTTGAGATTAATGATGAACCGCGGGTAATCCATGTGGATGATGAAAATATCGTCCGGAAAGTCGGTATTGTCGCCAAGAAGGAATTTAGGTAAATCCATAATTATTGTATCTGATTTTGGGCAATAAGCCTTTTTGTAAGTTTTTCGAACCTGAAAAAGAGAAACAGGGCAGCCGCGGTGAGCCCCGCCAGCAAACCGATCCACACGCCCACCGAACCTAAATCGGTGTATTTTCCGAGGTAAAATGAAATGGGAAAACCGATGATCCAGTACGCCACAAAGGTAATGTACATCGGGACCCGTACATCCTGCAGCCCGCGCAGGGCACCCAGCACGACGACCTGCACACCGTCGGAAATCTGGAAAATGGCCGCCACGATCAGCAGTTGCGATGCAATGGCAATGACCTCACGGTTGGTAAGCAACTGGTCCATCCTCTCCATGTTCAGGAAAAAGTGTGGGAGATACTGGTGGAATGCCAGAAAAATCAGGGCAAAAAAGATTTCGATGATTACGGTAAGCAGGAAAATGGAACGCGCCACAACAACAAGCTGGCGAAAATCTTTCAGGCCCCGCTGGTTCCCGACCCGTATCATTGCGGTCACGCTGAGCCCCATTGCAAACATGAAGGTAACGGTGGCGAGGCTGAGCGCGATCTGGTTGGCCGCCTGGCTGGTCTTGCCGATATTTCCGCAAAGCCAGATGGCCGCGGTGAACAGGGCTACCTCAAAAAGCATCTGCATGGCCGAGGGAATGCCGATATTCGCAATCTTTTTCAGCAACTTCTTATTGATTTCCCTGATCCTGAAACCCTTGAAGTATTCGCTTAGCGCTTCGTGCCTCGAAAGGATCACGTGGAGGAACACCACCATCAAGATCCTTGAAATTACCGTTCCCAGGGCGGCTCCCACAATGCCCATCGGCGGAACGACCCAAAACCCATAAATGAGCAGGTAGTTAAAAATCACGTGGACTACATTGGCCATCACGATCGCATACATCGAATACTTGGTCATGGACATGCCGTCGGCGAACTGTTTATAACCCTGGTACATGATCAGAGGAATAAGCGAAAAAGCCACCCAATCGAGATAAGGAATGGCGAGGGCGATGACTTCCGGCGGTTGCCTGAGCAGGACCATCAGCGGTTTGGCGACCACCACAAGCGTAAAGAGCGCAAAACCCAGAAGGGTGCACAATAGCAAACCGTGTTGGAACGCGGCTCTTATCTTTTTGGTGTCCCGCGCTGCATCGGCTTCGGCGACGATGGGCGTAATCGCAGTGGAAAAACCGATGCCGATGGACATCGCAATGAAGATCATCGAATTTCCAAGCGACACGGCGGCCAATTCGGTACTGCCGAGGCGCCCTACCATGATATTGTCCACGATCCCGATGAGCGTATGGCCCAACATTCCCAGGATGACCGGATAGGCCAGCTTGAGGTTGTACGCAAATTCGCGTGTATATCGGCTTAAATCCATGTCTAAATTTGCGGCAAAGGTATCGGTTGATGCGCAGAATACGAAGTTGTGCAGAACAAAATAGTTAATGAATTCAAAAGAAATGTGCCAAAATTCGGTTAAAATTGGAATTGCGAGGACTTGGGATATTGGGGCCGATGGATGGCCCAACGTCAATATTAACAGGAATTTACGTGAAGTCGGAGCGTCCGATTTTTTAGGTTGATTTTTCCCACATTAAAATTATGTAAAAGCACTCTCGAATGCCCAATCTAATTTTACCCCAATAAAAAACCCGAACTATGAAAACTTCAAAACTGAATGGACTATGGACGCTTGCCCTGGCACTCTTTGCGACGGTAAGCATGAATGCACAGGATAACGTGTTGGCCGAAGACCCAAACTATGACCAGGGCTGGCGTCTTGGTTTTGGGCTGAATGCCGGTGCCGTGACCGATGACCTTTATGACTGGAGCCTTGGCGCCGACATCCGCGGACAATACGATTTTAACAAAAGGATTTCGGTGACCCTGACTACCGGTTTTACCAATATGTTTATCGGCGACAACATCCCTGACCTGGGATTCATTCCCGTCAAGGGCGGATTCAAGGTTTTCTGGTGGGAAGACCGTTTTTATGCCTTGGCCGAAGCCGGCGGGGCCTTCCCGATCACCAACGATTACAGCGGCGCGGTGGACAACTCGCTCCTGCTGAGCCCCGGGCTGGGATGGGCGAACAAATACGTCGACGTCAGCCTTCGCTACGAACATTACACGGACTTTCCAACCGAGGATGGCGGCAATGGCGTCGGACAACTCGCCCTTCGCCTTGCCTACGGATTCAGGCTCTAGCTCCCTTTTTGCCCTCAACCCTAACCAAACCCGAAGAAACGCCCTGTAAGGCGTTTTTTTTTTGTGCTGAAAAATCGCTTATGCAACATCACCGGCTTCGTACCTTTACCAAATGGCTTATACACTTGAAGTACTCTTTCGGCTGTTGGGAATCGGGGCCGCGTCGGGTCTGGCCTACTGCGGCGAATTGCTTTACGTCATATCGGACGATTCGGCATACCTGTACGAATACCGGATTGCCGATCATTCGCTGACCAGGATCGTGCTGGCCGGTGCCGAAGTCATGGAGGATATCCCAAAGGCAAAAAAATTCGACTTTGAGGCCATAACCGTCCATGATGGGAATGTTTATGCGTTCGGTTCGGGTTCCACGCAAAACCGAAACGTGATGGCGCGGGTACGGAAGGGCAAAGCGGATATTACAGACCTTTCAAACTTTTACGGTGCCCTTCGCAAAAAATCGGGTATCCCGGACGTCGATTTCAACATCGAAGGCGCCGCATTTCACGACGACCGCTTGTACCTGCTGCAACGCGGCAACGGCCCGCTTTCCCATAACGGGATTTTTGTTTGCGACGCGGATTTTTCCGGGCGCAATATTGCCTATTACAGCATTCCGATTCCGTCGCATGACGGAAATGTCTTCGGGTTTACCGACATGGCCATCCACGGGGGAAAGATCTATTTCACCGCTGCTGCCGAAAAGGTTTTGTCGACTTACCTCGATGGCGAGATTGCGGGCAGCCTGTTTGGCGTAATCGACCTGCAAACCTTGAGGATCGAAAAAACCGTTCCGCTGGGAAATGCACACAAATTCGAAGGTATCGCCTTTTATTCGGAGAATCCGCACGAAATGCAATTCCTCCTGTGCGAGGACCGCGACGCAAAGGCCGATGCCGCCGAAATCTATCGGCTCGCCATAAAAAAATAACTTCGTCCCAACCTTTTTCCTACTTTGGTGCTCTATGCCTTAAAGCAACCACACCATGGACGAAAATCTCATATCAGCCTGCCGCAAAATGCAACGCGATGCACAGCGCCGGGTGTATGAGATCCTGTCCCCGCAATTGTACCGTACCTGCAAGCGCTACCTCAAGCACGAGGAAGACATCGAGGAAGCCCTGGCCGATACTTTCTACACCGTCTTCACCAAATTGGACCAACTGAAGGAACCGAAGGCATTCGAAGGCTGGGCAAGGCGCATCGCCGTCAATAACTGCCTGCTGGCGATCAAGCGGAAGGTAAATTTCAATATGTACCTGGACGATATGCCCGGCCATTTCCTGCCGTCCCCGGACCTGACCGCTTTGGAAGAAAGTGACCTGCTGGGATTGCTCGACAAGATCCCCGAAGGCTGCAAGACGGTATTCAACCTCTTTGTCATCGAGGGGTTCGGCCACAAGGACATCAGCCAGATGCTCAACATATCGGAAGGTACAAGCAAATCACAGCTCAATGCCGCAAAAACAAAATTGAAAGTGCTCGTCAACAACCTGTATTACCAAAAAGCCAACTTGTCATGAAAGACGACGAAAAGATATTCGAAGCGTTCAGGCAAGCCGCCGATCATTCCCCAGATGCCCGGTTTCCGGGAATGGAAAAAATTTGGGGCCGCGTCGAGGATAAACTCGACGGACGGAAATTGCGCGCCGGAATCTCGCGATGGAAAAAACTGGCGATCGCCGCCTCCATCCTGTTGATGGGTTCTTTGGGATATATGTGGGTTGCCGATAAGGACCGCGATCAAAAAGTCGTGATTTCGGTTCCCGAGGCAAAGCCCGAATCGAAACCTTTACCCACGCCCCGTGTTCCCGATTCGGTACGGCAGATCATCATCATCGAACCGCAGCCTGCGATCGTAGATGCAGCGCCTGCGCCACGAATCGCGCCGCCATCGGAAGCCATTGTCGAAATTCCCGCGCCATCGGCCGATGTGCAGCAACCGCCCGCGCAATCCGAAAAGACTGCCGATGACATCGTCGCGGTGCAGGAACAGGAATCGCAGGTGGAAATAGCCGTTACCGAACCCCGAAAAGTTGCGCCGGTCAAGAGTGAACCGCTTTTGATTGTCGATGGCAAGGCCGTTGCAGGCAAGAATTATTCAGACCGGAAAAACGTTTCGGCGGATGAGGATACCGAAACCGTAGTTCTGGAGGAACCGCTCTACATCATCAATGGCGTGGAGTATTCGGAGCAGGAGATGTTCGGGCCCAATCCGACAAGCCCGTATGCCCCGCTAAACAGGCAGGAAATCGAGTCGGTAAAAGTTTTGCAAGGCAAGGAAGCCATCGCGGCCTACGGGCAAAAAGGTAGCAAGGGCGTATTGATCATCAGGACAAAAAACGGAAAACCCGCGTCGCCGGCCAGGGCGAAATCCAGATAAATTTTCCATTAACCTAAAATCTCAAGTCATGAAAAATCTCAGAATTTTTTCATCGGGCATCGCCATGCTTTTACTTTTGCTCCCATTTCGGGGCTCGGCGCAGAAACCGTCCGCGGACAAAGTGGTCATTACCGGGGTCGTGAGCGATTCGTCGGGCCCGATTCCCGGGGCAAATGTGGTCGTTGAAGGCACACATCGAAAAACCCAGACCGATATCGACGGCCGGTACACCCTTGCGGCTTTCCGCGGTGAGACACTCGTGTTCAGTTATGTGGGTTTCAACGACCATCGCGTCATTGTCCGCAGCAAACGGGTCATCAACGTCCGTATGGCAGAGGCCGTACAATTACAGGAAGTAGTGGTCATGTCGGCTACCGGAATTCGAAGAAACCGGGATGCAGTCACCTCTTCCCGGCAAACGCCAAGAAGCGATGCGAAGGGAGTTTCAACCTCAGTCGCGCGGGATCATGAGCCCTATTGGGTCGCAAATACCGAATCGTACGCCAACGTGGAGGAAAACGTGTTCCAGGATCCGCAACGCAATGCGCTTTCGACCTTCGCCATTGATGTTGACAACGCCTCCTATACCAACATCAGACGATTCATCAATCAGGGGAAACCGGTGCCCAGGGATGCCGTCCGGATCGAGGAAATGGTCAATTTTTTCAAATACGATTATCCCCAGCCCACCGGCCCGCACCCGTTTTCAATCAACACCGACCTGTCGGAATGCCCGTGGAATCCCGGACATAAACTGCTGCGGATCGGGCTTCAGGGCAAAACATTGCCCACCGAAAGCCTGCCCGCCTCGAACCTCGTTTTCCTGATCGACGTATCGGGCTCGATGACCGACGAGAACAAACTCCCGCTCCTGAAAAGGGCAATGAACGTGCTGCTGAGGGAATTGCGGCCAAGGGATAAAGTATCGATCGTGGTTTACGCAGGCTCGGCCGGTCTTGTCCTCCCACCGACACCCGGAAACAGCCCGGAGATTGCCCAGGCGCTTGAAAACCTTTACGCAGGCGGAAGTACGGCGGGCGGCGCGGGAATTGAGCTGGCGTACACAATTGCGTCGGAAAACTTTATTAAAAACGGCAACAACCGCGTGATCCTGGCCACCGACGGCGATTTCAACGTCGGATCCACCTCGGCAGAAAGCATGGAAACCCTGATCACCGAAAAACGCAACAGTGGCGTGTTTTTGACAGTGCTTGGGTTCGGGATGGGGAATCTGAAGGACGACAGGCTCGAACTGTTGGCCAACAAGGGGAACGGCAATTATGCCTACATCGACAACATGCAGGAAGCCAACCGGTTCCTGGGAAGGGAATTCAAGGGAAACATGTTCGCGATTGCCAAGGATGTCAAGGTCCAAATTGAATTCAATCCCAGGCACGTGGCAGCTTACCGATTGATCGGTTATGAGAACCGCTTGCTCCGCGACCACGATTTCACTGACGATGCAATCGACGCGGGCGAGATCGGAAGCGGGCACTCGGTCACGGCCTTGTACGAGATCATTCCGCACGGGATCGCGAGCGAATATGTTCCGAAAAACACCGAATTAAAATATTCCGTCCTGTCACCCAAATCCCTATCGGCCGAGCAAGAGCTGGCCACGGTGAAATTCAGGTATAAAAGGCCTGATGGCGAAAAAAGCGTTGAATTGGTGCAGCCCATCGCGAATGTACAAGGCTCTTTGGCCGGAATGCGTGACGATTTCAGGATGGCTGCCGCCGTGGCCTGGTTCGGGCTCAAGCTTCGCGATTCAAAATACGCCGGATCCAAGTCACTGGAAGGAATCAAGGAACTCGCCGGTAGTGCGCTGGTGAAGGATCCGGACGGCTATCGTTCCGAATTCATACGGCTCTTGGCCACCTCCCAATAGCGACAATGCCCCTTCTCCGGGGCATTTTTTATTTCTCGATTTCGCGGAGACTTTCCATTTTTTTGTGGGCGAGGAAGCCCTTGATGTCCTCAAAGTGTTCCCTGACGCGTTTGTTCCCGAATTCGAAAACTTTCTCCGCCAGCCCGTCCAAAAAGTCGCGGTCGTGGGAAACCAGGATGAGCGTGCCGTCAAAATCGCGGAGCGCATCCTTGATGATGTCCTTGGTCTTCATGTCCAGGTGATTGGTAGGTTCATCGAGAATCAATAAGTTGACCGGCTCGAGCAAGAGCTTGATCATCGCCAGGCGTGTCTTTTCGCCGCCGGAAAGCACCTTTACCTTTTTCTGGATGTCGTCGCCGCCAAACATGAAGGCGCCCAGAATGTTCTTGATCTGGGTTCGGATGTCTCCAACGGCGATGCGGTCGATGGTATCGAATACGGTCAGGTCGCCGTCGAGCAGTGAGGCCTGGTTTTGCGCGAAATAACCGATCATGGCGTTGTGGCCGATCTCGACCTTCCCCGAATCAGGCGCGATTTCTTTCATGATCGCCTTGATCATCGTGGATTTTCCCTCGCCGTTCTTCCCGACGAAGGCGACCTTCTGCCCGCGTTCGATCA
Source organism: Bacteroidota bacterium (assembly GCA_023390775.1). Lineage (GTDB taxonomy): Bacteria > Bacteroidota > Bacteroidia > Flavobacteriales > Flavobacteriaceae > Flavobacterium. The sequence goes on from JAEWCF010000056.1 coordinate 19,354, forward strand.
CCAGGTTGGCATCGCGAAAGACCACATGGTCGCCATAACTCTTGCACAAGTCGGTGACGACCACGGGATACTGGCCGCTTCTCGGCGAGGGAGGGAACTTGAGCCGCAGCGCCGAATTGTCCACCTCATCCACCTCGACGGGAACGAGTTTTTCGAGCATTTTCACGCGCGATTGAACCTGCAGCGTCTTGGAGTACGTCCCTTTGAAGCGCTCGATGAATTCGGTGTTTTCGGCGATCATCTTTTGCTGTTCCTCGTAGGCCTTGAGCTGATGCGCGCGACGGTCCTTGCGCAGTTCCAGGTAGTGCGAATATTTTGCCTTGTAGTCGTAGATGCGGCCCATGGTCACCTCGATGGTCCGGTTGGTGATGTTGTCCACAAAGGCGCGGTCGTGCGAAATGACCATCACCGCCTTGGCCGAATTGATCAAAAAGTCCTCCAGCCATTGTATCGATTCGATGTCCATGTGGTTGGTGGGCTCATCCAGAAGGATCAGGTCGGGCTTGCGCAGCAGGATCTTGGCCAGTTCGATCCGCATCCGCCATCCGCCCGAGAATTCCGACGTCGGCCTGGTAAAATCCTCACGCTCAAACCCGAGCCCCTTCAGGACTTTTTCGACCTCGGCCTCGTAGTTGACCTCCTCGATGGAGTAATATTTCTCGCTGACTTCAGACACGCGTTCGATGAGCTTCATGTAATCGTCGCTCTCGTAATCGGTGCGGATGGTGAGCTGTTCATTGAGCGAATCGATCTCGGCCTTCATGTCGAAGATCTCCTGGAAAGCTTTTGAAGCCTCCTCAAAAACCGAAGATTCGTCCTTGGTGAGCAAATGTTGCGGCAGGTAGGCGATAACCGCATCCTTGGGCGCCGAAATGCTTCCGCCCGACGGCTTGTTGGCCCCCGCGATGATCTTGAGCAGCGTGGACTTCCCCGCGCCGTTCTTGCCCATCAGGGCGATTTTGTCGTTCTCGTTGATCGCGAAGGAAACCTCACTAAAGAGCGTCGTACCCCCAAATTGTACCGAAATATCGTTTACCGTAATCACTGCCTGCTTTTTAAGGCGGCAAAGATAGTGCAGTCCAAAGGATTTTTGAGCGGCCCGAGGGAATTAAACCCGGTCTGCCTCGAACCAGTATTCGGTTTCGCCCTCGTAAAGGAAAGTCTCGGTGTGGCGCAGCCCGCAATGGGCCAGGACTCGTTGCGAGGCGATGTTTTGTTCCGATGTATAGGCGCAGATCTTCTCCATCCGCATTTCCCGAAACCCGAAATCCACCCAGGCGCGGCCGGCCTCGGTGGCGTAACCCGCACCCCAGAATTTGGGGATGAACCGATAGCCCAGATCGTGGAAACGCTCGCGCCCGTTGATATTCTTTTCGACCTTGAGGCCGCTCCAACCCATGAATTCCCCTGTCTCCTTGAGGATCACGGCCCACCGGCCGATGCCGTGTTGCCGGTACTGGTCGCGGATCATGGCGATGGCATTGCGGCATTGCTCGATGGAAGTGACGGGTTTGCCGCCCAAGTATTGGTGAACCAGCGGATCGGAATCGAGTGTAAAAAGCCCCGCGTCGTCGCTGTCCCGCAGTTCGCGCAAAATAAGCCGATCGGTTTCAAAGGATGTTTTCATTCTTCGGTAAAATTGATGGCTGGGGCATCCTCGTCGAGGAATTTTTCGGCAAAAAATTCGACCTTTTCGGTAATGGATGCGGTAAAAATTACCCGCTGGACCCGTGCGACGCTTTGCGAGATCCTCATGATCAGCGGTTCGCGCCGGTCGGCCATCAAAAGATGCGCGTCGTCCACGGCCATGATCCGCAGGCGGTTGATGTTGTATCCCGCGGTCCCGAACATTTCGCTCAATTTGCCCGGTGTGCCCACCAAAACATCAATTCCCAACGAAATCAGGTTCTTGTCCTCATCGAGGTTGGTCTTCTCGTGCGTCCCGAAAATCCGCAACCCGTTGTTCGTATTTATCTTTTCAAATTCCTCCACAAATGAGAGCACGGCCTCGCGGTCGCGGACAAATACAAGCGCACGCGGCGATTCCTCCCCCGCCGATTGCAATTGCTGGATAATCGACATGATCAGGAGCGTGGTCTTTCCCGAACCATCGGGCGCCGCGATGAGGCAATCGCCGCCGCTTTTGAGCACGGCGAAACACTCCGCCTGGACCTCGTTGGCTTCCGAGAGGCCATTTGCCACTAACGCCTCGCGCAGGTTGGCGTTTATTTTTTTAAGTTCCATTATTTGCTGGCAAAAAGTCGGACGTCGTTTTCTGAAATCTCGGTTCCGCCCAAAATGATGAGTCGTTCGACGACATTGCGCAATTCGCGGATGTTGCCGGTCCAGTCGTAATCCTGAAGCAATTCCACTGCCTTTGGCGAAAACGATTTGGGAGCGTTGCCCTGTTCGGTGGCGATCATTTCATTGAAATGATTGATGAGCAACGGAATGTCGTCCCGACGGTCATTGAGCGCAGGGACCCGGATCAGGATCACGGCCAGGCGGTGGTACAAGTCCTCGCGGAAACGCCCTTCGGCAATCTCCTTCTTGAGGTCCTTGTTGGTAGCGGCCACCACGCGAACATCGACCTTGATGTCTTTCTCGGCTCCGACGCGTTGCACCATTCCTTCCTGCAACACGCGCAGTACCTTGGCCTGTGCCGAGAGGCTCATGTCGCCGATCTCGTCCAGGAAAATGGTACCCTTGTCGGCGGCCTCGAATTTGCCCGCGCGATCACGTACCGCGGAGGTGAAGGCGCCCTTGACATGCCCGAAGAGCTCGCTTTCGATGAGTTCGCTGGGGATCGCGGCGCAGTTGACCTCGATGAGTGGCGCGGCGGCACGTTCACTTTTTTCGTGGATCTGGTGGGCGACGAGTTCCTTGCCCGTCCCGTTTGGCCCGGTGATGAGCACGCGGGCATCGGTTGGGGCGACCTTCTCGATGATGTCCTTGATGTGGTTGATGGCCTCGCTCTCCCCGATCATCTCGTAATGGCGGCTGACCTTCTTCTTAAGGATTTTATTTTCAACCACAAGCTGCTTGCGGTCAAGTGCGTTGCGCACCGTGTTGAGCAGCCTGTTGAGATCGGGCGGCTTTGAAATATAATCGAATGCACCCAGCCGCATCGTGTTGATCGCGGTTTCCATATCGCCGTGGCCGGAAATCATGACCATCGGGATTTCGGGTTTGATTTTCTTTACCGCCTCGAGCACCTCGACGCCGTCCATTTTGGGCATCTTGATGTCGCACAGGACGAGGTCGTAATCGGTGGCTTTGATTTTCTCCAGACCGGTGGCGCCGTCCTCGGCCTCGTCGACCTGATAGGTTTCGCTTTCTTCGGACAAGATCTTGCCAAGGACCCGGCGGATGGAGGCTTCGTCTTCGATGATGAGGATTCGGGACATTTTTTTAGTTGTCAGTTGTCAGTTATCAGTTGTCAGTTCGATTGTAACAATCATTTTGGCATTATGCCCTAACGGAGCATTTAATTTCTTTTAACAAGATACGAATTTACCGTGTTCGGTGGACCGGAAACTATAACGGTTAACGAAATCCCCTAGCCCTGATGGGAGCGGCAGCCTTTTGCCTTTGAAGACCTCAAAGGTCTTAAAGACCTTTGAGGTCTGGCAAAAGCTATAGCGGACAGCAGGAAAAAGCTTCTCAAAGCTGTCAGGGGTCAGCTATCAGCTGTCAGTAAGGACCGTTCGACGCGGGACATTGGTCATTCGACATCAATATTTCAGCCACCTAAAAATCTCCTTATACGTCGGTTTCTTGCCGTACATCAGGATTCCGACGCGGTAAATTTTCGAGGCGAACCACACGACAAACATGAAGGTTCCAAACAAGATCGCTATTGACAGCGCCAATTGCCACCAAGGCACCCCGAACGGTATTCGCATGAGCATGACGATGGGCGACGTGAGCGGAATCATGGAGAAAACGGTGGCGACGGTCCCGTGCGGGTCGTTCATGACCGTGAAAAAACCGATGTAGACCCCGAGGATGAGCGGCATCATGATGGGCAGAAGGAATTGTTGCGAATCGGTTTCGTTGTCCACCGCGGCGCCGATGGCCGCGTAGAACGAACTGTAAAGGAAATAGCCGCCGATGAAGTAGACGATGAAAGACAGGATGATCGTCGCGATGGGCAGGTCCCAGAGTTCGCGGATGTAGAGTTGCATCGTTCCCATTTCCTGGGCGGCGCCCTCCATTACCTCAGGTGGGACGCTGGCCGCGGGGCCCATCGACACTCCGAACGAAGCCGACGCGAACAACAGCAGCAACACCCCGATGATGGCCCAGATGGCAAACTGCAGGATTCCGGCGAGCGAGGTCCCGATGATCTTGCCCATCATGAGCTGGAACGGGCGGACCGAAGAAATGATGATCTCCACGATTCGGTTGGTTTTTTCCTCGATGACGCTGCGCATAACCATGTTGCCGTAAATGATGATGAACATCATGATTAAATATCCGAAAGCCCCGCCGATGGCGATCTTGATCTCGTTGAGGCCCTTTACGCTTTCTTCACCGGTGGATTTCTCGAGTGCGATGTCAACCTTTGCCTCAGCCTTGCGGATGGCCGCCGTGTCGAGCCCCGAACGCACCAGGTTGGCCTGCGTCATTTTCTCGGCGATGGCGTCTTCCATTCCCTCGAGGAACATCATCCCTGGGCTGTCATTGGAAATGTACCTGATTTTTCCTGCCGATGTGCTGTCCATTTTAGGGATGTGCAGTACGCCTTCATAATAACCGCTGGTCACGCTATCGCGAACGGTTTCCAGGTTTTCCTTTGAGGTATCGACGTAATCGTATTCCTCGTCATCTTCGAAACTGGAGGTAAAAAGGCCGGTCTCGTCATGGATGGCGACGGTGCTCACATCGGCTTTCATTGAGCTGAGGTAGCCGACAAAGGCCGCAATCCCCACAAACAGCAAAGGGCTCAAAAAGGTCATCACGATGAAGGATTTGTTGCGGACCTTGGCCAAAAATTCTCTTTTTATGATAAGGGTAAGGATGCTCATGGGTTAGGATTTGCTGACGGTCTGGATGAAAATGTCGTTGACGCTCGGGATCTTTTCCACAAAATGGGTCACCTGACCGCGCGAGGTGAGGATGTGAAGAAGTTCATTGGGTGCGGACGGGCCCAACTGCACGCTGAGCTTGAGTTCGTCATTGAGGGATTTGAAAGAAGTTTGCGCGACCTTGAATTTTTGCGTCAGGTCATACATCAATCCTTCCACATTATTGGTCAGGATCCCGATGTCGAACGTGTTTTCGCGGTATTGGCGCTTGACATCGTCCAGGCGGCCCTCGATGAGTTTGTTCGATTTGTGGATCAGGGCAATGTCGTCGCAGAGTTCCTCGACGCTTTCCATCCGGTGCGTGGAAAAAATGATTGTGGCCCCGCCTTTCTTGAGTGCAAGGATCTCGTCCTTAATGATGTTGGCGTTGACGGGATCGAAACCTGAGAACGGCTCATCAAAGATCAGGAGTTTGGGCCGATGAAGCACGGTGACCACGAACTGTATTTTCTGGGCCATACCCTTTGACAGTTCCTGGATCTTCTTGTTCCACCATCCCTGGATCTCCAGGCGGGCAAACCAATATTCGAGTTGTTTCTTCGCCTCCGATTTGCTCATTCCCTTCATCTGGGCGAGGTACAAACACTGCTCGCCTACTTTCATGGATTTGTACAATCCGCGCTCCTCAGGCAGGTACCCGATGTGTTGCACGTGCGCCGGATTGAGCGGCTCGCCATCCAACAGGACGCGGCCCTTGTCGGGCATCGTGATTTGGTTGATGATCCTTATGAGCGAGGTCTTGCCTGCGCCATTGGGGCCGAGAAGGCCGTAAATGCTGCCGCGCGGTACGGTGAGCGAAACAGCGTTCAGGGCCGTATAATCCCCGTATTGCTTGACCACTTGGTCAACTTCGAGAATGTTGTCCATCCAGATAAAATTTGCGTAAAAGTAGCGAAACGAAGGCTTTCAGGAAGGCCATAAATAAAAAAACCCACCCTTATTTGCACAAGGATGGGAAAAATTGCTATGAAAAAGAAATTACTAGTTACCTACTAGTAATGACCAAATTTAGAAAATGTTTTTTAATTACGAAAACATATCCTTGACTTTTTCAAAAAAAGATTTGTCGGTTTTCTCGGGATTCGGGACAAAGTTTTCATGGTTGAGGTTCCGCTCAAAGAATTCGCGCTGGTCTCGGGTGAGGGTCTTCGGCGTCCAGACATTGACGTGCACAAGAAGGTCGCCGTTGCCATAACCGTTCAGGCTTGGAACGCCTTTACCTTTCAGGCGCAGGATTTTTCCCGATTGTATTCCTTCCTCCAACTTGATCCGCACCTTCCCGTTCACCGCATCGATATCTTTGGAAACGCCCAACGCAGCCTCGCTGAAACTGATGTACAGGTCGAGATGAAGGTTTTCGCCTTCGCGCTTCAGCGTGGGGTGTTCCACCTCTTCGATCACGACGATCAGGTCGCCGGGAATTCCATTGCCGGGCGCGTCGTTGCCCTTATTGGAAACCTTGAGTTGCATACCCTCCACCACTCCCGCAGGAATCTTGATGGAGACCGTTTCGTCCTCGGCGATGAGCCCGTGCGCGTCGGCATTGGCGGGTTTGCTTTCTATCGTCTGCCCCGTTCCGCCGCAGGCCGGACACGTGCTGGCCGACTGCATCCGCCCGAGGATGGTATTGGTTACGCGCATGACCTGTCCCTGGCCGTTACAGGTGGAACACGTCTTGTACCGGACGCCGGGCGCCTGCACTTTTCGCTTGACCTTGATTTTTTTCTCCACGCCATTTGCAATTTCGTCCAGGGTCATCTTGACCTTGATCCTGAGATTGCTTCCCTTTACACGGCGTTGGCCACCACCTCCGCCGCCGCCAAATCCGCCGAAGCCACCGCCAAAAGCGCTTCCGAAGATGTCGCCGAACTGGCTGAAGATGTCCTCCATGTTCATGCCGCCCGGATGATGGCCGAAACCGCCGTTCTCAAACGCCTGGTGCCCGTATTGGTCGTACTTGGCTTTTTGCTGCGGATCGCTCAGGACCTCGTAAGCCTCGGCGGCCAGCTTGAAATTTTCCTCGGCTTCCTTATTGCCCGGGTTTTTGTCGGGATGGAATTCGATCGCTTTCTTGCGGTACGCCTTTTTTATTTCCTCGGGAGAAGCGTTCTTGCCTACGCCCAGCACCTCATAAAAATCTTTTTTCATCTGGCTTTAATTTTATTGTCCGATGACCACTTTTGGAAAACGGATGATCCTCTCGCCGAGTTTGTACCCTTTTTCCAGCACATCCACGATCTTGCCTTTCAATTCATCCGACGGAGCGGGAATCTGGGTAATGGCCTCGGCGTAGTCGGCGTTGAAGGCGTCTCCTGCCTTTACCTCGACGAGTTCCAGCCCTTTGGAAGCGAGCGTCGACTTCAATTTTTCGTGGATCAACTCCACGCCCTTCAGCATTTGCTCATCTCCGCTTTTGGAAATTTCCTGCAACGCGCGGTCAAAATCGTCCATCACGGGCAACAGCGCCAGCAGCACTTCCTGGTTGGCCGTCTTAAAAAGCTCCAATCGTTCCTTCGCGGTGCGCCTTTTATAATTTTCGAATTCGGCAAAAAGCCTCAGGAATTTGTCCTTTTCCTTTTCCAGTTCCGATGTGCCGTCGACTGAATTTTCGGCCGCGGCTTCGGTGGTATCGGTGTCCATGATCAATTGCTCCCCATTGGCATTTTCTTCCAGCGTCTGCGGATCGAATTCCTGTTGATTTTCGGTATTTTCGGTAGTCATTGCGGCTAATATTTTAGATTGCGTAATGTGTTCGCGTAGTTGTTGCGCGCGGGCTCGCAAACTTACTACCATTTGAGGCAATAATGTCAAATTGTCACGCAATATAATTTGCGGCTTTAATGTATTTATAATATTTTTAATAAGTTTTTACCGAAGATTTAATAAGTTTGTTAATGAGCTAATCAAATTCCTATGAAAACAAGACTTCTACCCCTCATTTTCGCCGGATTTTTTTTCATGACAGCCTGCAAGAAGGAAGCGGCCGAAACCGCCACCGATGCCCGGGATGCAAGCGCGCCTTCACAGGACGCGATATCTTATAATGTAAATACGTCGACTTCGGTCATTGAATGGACCGGTTCCAAACAAGTAGGCAAACACAGCGGCACGCTTAAACTTTCGGGCGGAACCGTTTTTGTCCGCGACAACAAGATCGAAGGCGGAAATTTCACCATCGACATGAATACCATCAATGTCATCGACCTCAAACCGGGCGACGGCAAGGAAGACCTCGAGGCGCACCTTAAGGGATTGACCGTTGAAAAGGCGGATCATTTTTTCAATGTCCAAAAGTACCCCGAAGCGAAATTTGAAATCACGGGAGTTTCGACAGAAACGGGCAAGTCCACCATCGAAGGCAACCTGACCATCAAGGAAACCACCAAAAATGTCAAGTTTCCTGCCATCGTGTCAATTGACGATTCCAATGTTTCGATCACGAGCGATACGTTCATCATCGACCGCACGGAGTGGAAAGTGAATTATGCGTCCAAATCGGTGTTCACGGACCTTAACGACAAATTCGTCAACGATGAAATTGAACTCAGGGTTGTCGTGAAAGCCTCAAGATAAAGCCGGAAACGGCTTTTTTTTTATGCCAGCAAATCACGGAGCGCCCCGTTTATTTCGGGGTAGGCAAACTGCATTCCCTTGGATGCGATTCGCCTGCTTTCGACATATTGGCCCTCCAACATCAACGTCGACATCTCCCCAAGGGCAATTTTAAGCAACAGGGGCGGCACCTTTGGCAACCACAAGGGTTTTCCCAGAATTTTTGCGATTTCGCGGGTAAGCTGCGCCTGGCTGACCGGATTCGGGGCTACCGCATTGTAAATTCCCGTGAGTTGTTTCTCGATGATGAGGGTGTAGATCTTTATAAGGTCGTCAAGATGGATCCAGGAGACGATTTGCCTTCCGTCCCCCAGGGGTGCGCCGAGCCCCATTTTAATGGGCTTTACCAGTTGCGGCAACGCCCCGCCGTTTGATGCCAGAACAAGACCGGTCCGAACCTTTGCAACGGGAAGGCCCAGCAGTGCGAATGCATCAGCCGACTTCTCCCATTCGCGGACAACCCGGCCGGGGAAACTTCGGGGCTTTCCGGTGAAACTTTCGTCGTAGTGTTCTGAAAAATTGTCAGGATAGATGCCGATCCCGGATGCCGAAATAAAGTGCTTCAGCGTATTGCCCCTGCGCGAAGCCTCTGCATAAAGCAGTTGCGCCGAACTGACGCGGCTTCGGATAATTTCATCTTTATAAGACGGTGTCCAGCGCTTTGCGATGGTCGCCCCTGCAAGGTGAACGATCGTTTCAACATCGGCCAATGCCGCGGGATCCAGCTCACCCTTCTCCGGATTCCAGTAAAAACCCTTCGCTAGTGGGACGGCGCCGATCTTGTCCCGGGAGGTCGTAAGGAAACGAACATCATGTCCGCGCGCCTGCAAATGCGCCAAAAGTTTGCTGCCGACAAGGCCCGTTGCCCCGGTAATGAGAATGGTCATCGAGTGTTTTTATTCAAATTTACGCCCTGATGCTCTGGTTGTGGGCCAATTATCAGGAGTTTAACGGCCGTTTAGCCTTGAGGCTCCATGAAAAATGGTGTACGGAAACCAAATCTCCCGATTCATCAATGCCGTCGGCGGTAAGAATAAAGGCAACCGCTTCCCCCTGACCGACCAACACCAAATAGTGATCAAGTTTATCGCTTTCGCAGGTGAAGGTGATGGTACCGACAGCTTTTTTTAAGTATTCGGCGGAAAGGTTCGTGATCAACATGGAGACGTGACCTCCCGACTGGCGTATCGCATTCATCACAAGGATTCCGGTGCACAGTTCGGCAGCCATCGCCTGCACCGCGAAATACATCGATCCGAAGGGATTACGGTTGATCCATTGCGTACGCGCACGCACCACAGTTGAGCTTTCGGTCACCGCGGCTACCCTAACGCCACATACATACGCGGCGGGCAAGCGAAGCATCAGGAAGCCGTTGATTCTGCCGGGATTCGTCAATCTGCTGACCACTTTTTTAGGCAATATACACAAATTCACGCAAGCGCAACATTGTTAAATTTTTGTTAACTTCTGGTACTTTGCAAAACAAGATACTAAAGTTTAGATATATATTTGCATAAGAAATTACAAGCCATTAGATGTTAGTTGTTTGTAGATAGTAGTAAAAATTTTGTAACAAATATTTTTCGCAATCGTTTAGCCCACAAGTTTCAACCATCAATCAATCAATCAAAATGATCACCTCAAACGAAAAAACAATTTCCCTGCTGACCCACCTGAGCACTTTGAGCCAGTATTTTTTTCCTTTCGGGAATTTTATCCTGCCCCTGATCATCTGGAGTTCCGCCCGCAAGGATTCTTCCTTCATCGATGCAAACGGCAAGCAGGCGATCAATTTCCAGCTGAGCGTTTTCCTCTACACCATTTGCCTCGCGCTGATCGCTATCCCGATTTTGCTGTTTTCCGTGTTCCACAATGTGCCTTTCTCACAGATTGCCGACGGCGACGAGTGGGGCCACCACCTTTCCATGGGCAATATCACCGGAATCGCGGTAGTCGCCCTGATCGCTGCCCTGGTCTTCGTCCTGCTCAAAATCGCCGAGTTCTTTTTAGTGATCTATGCATCGGTCAAGGCGGCAAACGGCGAGGTATATCAGTATCCGCTTACCATCAGGTTCATCAAATAGAGTTTCAATCATCATCAAAAAACGGCGCCCTAATCAAGCGCAAAACAATCAATCAGTAATCCATTAATAATCATCAATCTAAAAATCAAAATCATGTTGAAAATCATCACCACGCTGAGCATGGTCCTGGCGGCCCATCTCGCACAAGCCCAAACCCAGGTCCAACCTTTCACAAAAATCGAGGCGACCGGAAACGTCAATCTGATCCTTAAGGAAGGCGCATCGCATTCGGTGACTTTCGCCGATGGCAGCGGCAATGCATCGGCCGAAACGGTCAACGGCATCCTGAAGATCAGTGCCGACGCGGGACGCACCGCTACAGTGGAAATCGCCTCGCCTGGGGTGACTGCCATCCGCGCCAGCCAGGCCAACATCCGCGTCACGGGTGGCCTGTCTGACGAAAAGATCGCCATCAAACTTACCGATGGCGCCTCGATCAACGGAAACCTCGAAGCGCGTTCGGTTGCGATTGCCGCAAGATCGGGTTCCAGGGTAAGCGCGCGGTTACAGGCTGAAAAATTCAGCGGGCGCTTTAATGGGAAGTCAAAGGCCAGCCTCTCCGGAAAGGCGGGCTACGCAAAGCTCGACGCAAGTGGCCAAGCGCTTTGCCTGGCGCGCAACCTGATCGCCGAGAAGGCTTCGGTACGGGCTGCCGGAAATGCCGACATGACCGTCAACACCCTGGGCCGTATCAGCATCAGCGTTGATGAAACGGCCAAGATTACCTGCATAGGTTCACGCACGCCGTCTTCGGACGACACGCGCGTGGTCCTCGCGCACTGATTTGCCCTAATTTATTAATAAACCAAATGTGGAGTTATGAATATTGAAAACACAAAAGCCCAGATGCGCAAAGGCGTCCTGGAGTTTTGCATCCTCTCGGTGCTCAAGGAAAAGGATGCGTATACTTCGGAAATACTGGACACTTTGAAAAACGCAAAACTGCTTGTGGTGGAAGGTACAGTTTATCCTTTGCTGACAAGGCTTAAGAACGACGGTCTGCTCAATTACCGATGGGAGGAATCCACATCCGGGCCGCCGCGGAAATACTACGGCCTGACCGAAATCGGGAAGACCTTCCTCACCGAACTCAACGGGACCTGGCGTGAACTGTCGGATGCCGTGAACATCATCACCCTTCAACCGGGTATCCAAACCAACGAAAACCAAAACTAAGCGTCATGAACAAAACTGTAAACATAAATTTAGGTGGCATGTTCTTCCACATCGACGAGGACGCCTACCAGAAGCTTACCCGTTATTTTGATGCCATCAAACGCTCGCTTTCCAATTCGACGGGCCAGGATGAGATCATCAAGGACATCGAAATGCGCATCGCCGAACTCATCAGCGAGAAACACACCAGCGAAAAACAGGTCATCAGCCTGAAGGAACTGGACGAGATCATCGCCGTCATGGGCCAACCCGAAGACTACCGTATCGAGGACGAACCGGGCGCGATTCCGGGAGCTACCGCGGCTGCCTTTGACGGGTTCAAGCGCCGCAAAAAACTCTACCGCGACACCGAGAAGGGCATGTTGGGTGGAGTTGCGACGGGCCTGGGTCACTACTTTGGGATCGATTCGGTGTGGCTCAAGATCCTCTTCCTGATCTTCGTATTTGCAGGTTTCGGAGCGGGCATCGTGGCCTACATCGTGCTTTGGATCGTCACACCGGCGGCCATCACGACATCGGAAAAACTCGAGATGACCGGCGAACCCGTCACGATTTCAAATATTGAGCGCAAGGTCCGCGAGGAGTACGAAACATTATCGGAAAGGTTCAAGAACGCAAACTTCGAGCGCACGGGAAACCAGGTGCGCACCGGGGCCGGGCGTATCGCGGGTAACTTCGGCGACGCTTTCATGAGCGTCTTCAAGATCTTCGCGAAAGTCCTGGGTGCGCTCATCGTGGTCTTTTCCATCGTATCGCTCGCCGGAATGATCATCGCCCTGTTTACCGTGGGCTCGACATCGATCGTCGACCTGCCCTGGCACCACTACGCCGATGCGGTCAACTATACCGACGTGCCGCTTTGGGTCATCGCACTGCTCGGATTCTTTGCAATCGGGATCCCGTTCTTCTTCCTCTTCATCCTGGGCCTCAAACTGCTGGTGAACAACCTGAAATCCATCGGCAACCCGATCAAGTATTCGCTGCTTGCGGTGTGGCTGATTTCGGTGGGCATCTTGATCGGCGTTGGGGTCAAACAGGCTACGGAAGTCGCCTTTGAAGGCAAGATCGTCACCAAGGAAACCCTCGAGCTCAAGGCGGGTGATACGCTTGACATCCGCTTCAGGTACAACGACTACTTTGCCAAGGATGTGGAATCGCATGAGGATTTCCAGTTCACACAGGACGAGTCCGGCAAGGAACTCATCTACTCCAACAAGGTGAGCATCCACATCCTGAAATCGGATAACGGGACTGCCTACATGCAGATCGAACGCCTTGCACAGGGCAAATCGATGACCGAGGCCAGGCAACGCGCCGAAAAGATCCGTTACGCATTTGAAATTACCGGCAACAAACTGGTCCTGGACAACTACCTGTTGACCGACCTGGATAACAAATACCGCGGACAGGAAGTCGAAATTTACCTGTACCTGCCGGCCGGCGTTTACCTGAGGCCTGATAGCACGATCCAGAATTTCGACGATTCCGACAACGGATTTTTCAATCTGCATCACTCCGGTGATTATATTTACCGTGTCGATGAACAGAAGGTCATGTGCCTGGATTGCCCCGATGAGGAAAACGATTGGGAAGATGTCGAGGGCATCGAGGTGAAAACCGATTCGACCACCACGACCGTAAGGGTTAACGGCGAGGTCATCACGGTAGACCAGAGCGCTGACGGGGAAACCGTGACCATCGGGGACGGCGGCAACGGCAAACTGATCATGGATTCCAAGGAGGGAGTGATTAAAAAACAATAATATGAGAACATTCGCCAAAAGTTCGGCCCTGATTGCCTTGTTGATAACGGCAAGCTCGTGCATGATCGATGTCAAAGGCATCCGCGGAAGCGGGAACGTCACGACCGAAACGCGAGACATCGCCGAGCCTTTCACCGGGATCGATGCCTCCAGCGGCATGGAAGTCGCCCTGTCGCAGGGACCGCAAATGGTGAAGGTGGAAGCGGACGACAACGTGCAGCCGCACATCCTCACGAAGGTTGAAAACGGGGTGCTGAAAATCTCATCGGATTACAACAGCTTCATCGATGTCAAATCGCGCAAGGTCATTGTATCGATTCCCGATATCCGGATGCTTGAATCGTCTTCGGGTGTGGAAATGTGGAGCACGGGAACGCTCCGGGGGCAAAGAATCCGGACCAAGGCCGGCAGTGGCAGCGAGATGAAACTGGACCTGGAATACGACGAGATCGATAGCGAATCATCGAGCGGAAGTTCGGTCGAATTGAAGGGTAAGGCGCTAAAATTGTCCACATCGTCCTCCAGCGGCAGTTCACTTGACGCATCGGGGCTGATGGCAAACGACGTTACGGCGCGGTCGGCAAGCGGAAGCACCACGACGGTACACCCGCTGGTCACCCTTGATGCGGAGGCATCCTCCGGCAGTTCGGTAAATTATACCCACCAACCGAAAAAGAAAATCAGGAGCGACGCAAGCTCCGGCGGCAGCATCTCAAAAATCTGACAGGCATCCCGGGAAATCCGGGATGTTTTTTTTTGTTCCCTATATTTGCAGAATGGGCTTCCGGAAAAAACTCAGGCACACGCTCACGCGCCATCCCATGCTCTTCTACATCCGCTTTGCGCTGATCTGCCGCAATGTGCGCCCCGGCGAGGACCTTCCGGAATTCGCCGATAGCAATTCAATAAACGACGTTCCCGAAAAGTTCACCGAGATCCTTCGCGAGATGGGCCTCGATCCTGCCGACGATTCCTTTGAACGGGCCCTTGCGATTTCACGGTTCATCCGCCGTCGTGTGCAGGGCGGCCCCGGAATTGGGTTGTCAAGCGAAGTCACCCTGACCCGTATGCTGACGCAAAAAGCCGGAATCTGCAGCGATTATGCCCAAATTTTCAACCTCTTTTGCCTCGCCGAAGGCATCAGGGTGCGCGAATGGGGCTGTGTGGAAACCTTTTACAAACCGGTGTACGGCCATTCCTTCAGTGAGGTATATTCCGAAAAAATGTCCAAATGGGTCATGCTCGACGTTGGCAAAAACCTCTTTTTTACACGAACCGGTGAAACCGAACCGCTTTCGGTCACCGAACTATTCCAATACCTGCGCGAGGGAAATACATTGGCGTACACGCATTTTTCGGATTACGTTTGTGCCGATATGTACAAAATCGACCTGACGTACAGTTCCATCATGGCGCCTTTCATCGTCGAGAATTACGACAACAAACTCTACGACCGCTATCTCGACAAATACATGGACCGATTTCCTCCCTTTGTGATCAATGCAATGCTGATCCTTCGGGGCAAAAATTACCGGTTCGCTTTTCCCATGGACGATTACCGCAAGATGCTGTTGGGCGAAAAAAGAACCTGAGATGTGCGAATCTTTTTATATTTGCGCAATACCTTGAATCCCTATGTCAAAAATTACCGCGCTGCTCATTACCCTGACGATCGCTTTTTCGGCGGCCGGACAAAGCCAGAAGCTGAAAGGCTCCCGAAATGTCACCGTTGACCGCCGGGAAGTCGGCAACTTTACGAACATCGAAGTGGAAGATAATGTCGAGGTGTTCCTGGTCAAGGGCGATCAATGCGGGGTGGAGATCGAAGCCGATGACAACCTTCACCAGGCCATCAGCATTTCGCTCAACGGGGAAACTTTGAGGGTGGCCGCGTCGGCCGATGTGACATCCTCCAAAAAATTCAGCGTCAAGGTCACGCACACCGCCGATCTGTCGATGCTCGTGGCCAAGGACGAAGCGCACGTGACCAGCCTGACCGACCTCAACCTGGCCGACTTCACGATCAAAACAGCCGGAAGCGCCCGCATCTACGCGACGCTCAAGGCCAAGACCTTCACCCTGATGGCCAACGACAAGTCGCGGATCGAGATGAACCTCAACGCCGCGAACGCAACCGTCGAACTCAGCAACAACGCACAGATGAAGGCGCTCGTTTCTTCGCCAAAACTCAAATTCGACATGTACCAAAAGGCACTCGCAACCATCGAGGGCGACGTGATCGACCTGAAACTCCGCCTGAGCAACAACGCCAACTTCACGGGTAAAAACCTGACCGCCAAGAACGCAGACCTGATTTCGGAAGACAACGTCAATTGCAGCGTCGCGGTCACGGGCAATGCCACGATCGACGCCTCAGGAAAAGCCGAAATCGAACTTCACGGGGAACAAGCCAAAATTGAAATCCGGAAGTTTACGGGCAATTCGAGCATCAGGAAGAGGGCGAGCAAGGTGACGAATTAAGTTGTCAGTCATCAGTCGTCAGTCGTCAGTGGTACAGTAAAGATCTTCACGCATAATAAAAAAGCCCGGTAATTCCGGGCTATTTTATCAGTGCTCAATTGCGGCTAGGTACCGCTCGGCATCAAGTGCGGCCATGCAACCGGTTCCCGCTGCGGTGATCGCCTGGCGGTATTCTTTGTCCTGGACGTCGCCGCAGGCAAACACGCCCGGAAGATTGGTCTTGGTGGTCTTGCCGTTTGTGATCAGGTAGCCGGTCTCGTCCATATCGAGTTGACCCTGGAAAATATCGGTGTTGGGTTTGTGCCCGATGGCGATGAAGAGTCCGGTAACCGCGATTTCCGAAGTCTCACCGGTCACATTGTTGCGCATGCGGATGCCTTCGACCACATTTTCGCCCAGTACCTCGTCAACCTCGGTGTTGTAAAGTACGCGGAGGTTTGGGGTATTGGCCACGCGGTGCTGCATCGCCTTGGAAGCGCGCATGACATCCTTGCGGACCAGCATTGTCACGTTCTTGCAGATGTTGGCCAGGTAGGTGGCTTCTTCGGCTGCGGTATCACCAGCGCCCACGATGGCCACGTCTTGTCCCTTGTAAAAGAACCCGTCACAAACCGCGCAAGCCGAGACGCCGCCGCCACGCAATTTCTGTTCGCTGGGAAGTCCCAGGTATTTGGCCGTAGCGCCGGTCGAAATGATGACGGTCTTTGCGTGGATCTCCTTTGTGCCGTCGACGATGACCTTGTGCATCCCGCCCACTTCCTTGTGCAACTGGACCGCGGTAACCATCCCAATGCGTACATCGGTACCAAAGCGCTCCGCCTGTTGCTGCAGTTGAACCATCATCGTGGGGCCGTCGATGCCCTCCGGATAACCGGGGAAATTGTCGACTTCGGTGGTGGTGGTAAGCTGGCCGCCCGGTTCCATGCCGGTGTAAAGGACGGGATGCATATCGGCCCTGGCTGCATAGATCGCCGCCGTATAACCCGCGGGCCCCGACCCGATGATCAGGCATTTCACCTGTTCTATAGTATCGCTCATGTTTCGTGATTTTTGCGCTGCAAATGTAACCTTTAATAATAAATGATATAGCGTGCCGGCATCGGTTTTGGCTATCGCGAAATAATTTTGCCGAAAATTCTCCCGGCTATTGCCACACTCAAATTAAGCGCTATATTTGCACGCACTTTTCGGGGTGTAGCGTAGCCCGGTCATCGCGCCTGGTTTGGGACCAGGAGGTCGCAGGTTCGAATCCTGCCACCCCGACAAACGAATCCCCTCTGCATCGCAGAGGGGATTTTTTGTTTAGCCAAAATCCGTGAGCGCCAGCTCACAGGGATTTTGGCAAACAAAAAATCGCTTTGGCGACAGCCAAAGCAGATTCGTTTGAATCACCCCTCCACAGGATCACGCGCTCCGCGCGTAATCCTGCTACCGTAGCGACCAACCTCTTCACATCCTCCACCCCCATCCCCTAGCCCGGATGGAAGCGGCATCCTTTTTATGGAACGAAGTGGAATAAAAAGATATAGCGAACAGCCGGAACAGCTCCAAAAAAGATTGCTATTTTTGCGGCGTCAACCTAAACCACACCCTATGCTCATCATTGGCATCGCCGGAGGGACCGGCAGCGGCAAGACCACCGTTGTCCACCAGATCATGAACGAACTGCCGCAGACCGAGGTGGGCATCATCCACCAGGATGCGTATTACAAGGACAACAGCCACCTGAGCTACGACGAGCGTTCCCTGATCAATTTTGACCATCCCCGCGCCATTGATTTTGACCTGTTGGTCTCGCACCTCAAGGAGCTGAAGGCCGGCCGTAACATCGAGCAACCGGTATATTCTTTCGTGACGCACAACCGCACCGACGACACCATCGTGACGCATCCGCGCAAGGTCATGATCGTGGAAGGGATCCTGATCCTGGCAAGCCCGGAGCTCCGGGAGCTTTGCGACGTAAAGGTTTATGTACATGCGGATTCGGATGAGCGGCTGATCAGGCGGCTGAAGCGCGACATCGCCGAACGCGGCCGCGACATGGAAGAGGTCCTGAACCGGTACCAGACCACCCTCAAACCGATGCACCAGCAATTCATAGAGCCTACCAAGGCCTTCGCCGACATCATCATTCCCAACGACAAATACAATACGGTGGCCATTGACGTGGTCCGGGCCGTTATCAATCAGCGCATCTCGTAATAAATTGTTACATTAGTCGCGTCCGGAAACGGCCAAACCATTTATATGTCGGGCAACTTCAGGGAAACAGGCTGGTACAGGTTCGTAAGCAACAAATACGTTTGGGCGCTGCTGTTTTTTATTGTGTGGATGCTTTTTCTTGATACCTATTCATGGCTCAACCACCGCGAACTGGACGCCCAGATTGACGAACTCGAAGAAAACAAGGAGTATTATCAGGATGAGATACGGAAGGACCGGGAGAACATAAAGTTGCTCTCCAATCCCGACCAGGTTGAAAAATACGCCCGCGAGAAATATTACATGAAACGCGACAGCGAGGATATCTACATCATTGAGTTCGAGGAAGACACGATGAAGAATTAATAATTAATAAGTAATAATTAATAATTGGGTTCTGTGTTACTCCCAGGAAAAATCATGTGAGAAATCATTTTCAAATTTTTTTTCCGCTGCGCTCCATGCAATCCGCCTTCGGCTTGGTTCAAATTTTCAAATTTTCAGATTATCTAATTTCCTAATTTCCTAATTTGCTAACTTCCTAATTTCCTTATTTCCTAATTCGCTAATTCGCTAATTCCTTCATCAATGTCCCTCTTCTCCTCCTTCCCCCCGCTCTCCTCCCAGCAGTGGAAACAGCAGATCCAATATGAGCTGGCGGGCGCCGATTATGCCGATACGGTCATGTGGGAAAGCCCCGAAGGCATTCGCGTCAAACCGTTCTATCATACCGATGAGGCCGAAACTCCCCTGACATCCGGAGGCCCCGAACGTTTTTCGATCTGCCAGGACATTTTTGTCTTTGACGTGGAAAAGTCCAACCGCCGGGCGAAAGATTCGTTCAACCGCGGCGCCGACAGCATCCGGTTTACCTTTGACGACAAGGCCATCGAGCCGGCAAGGTTGATGGACGGGCTGGATATCGGGGGGCGCACGCACTATTTCAGAACCAATTTCCTGTCTGAAGCCTTTGCAAAAAACATTGCCCAGGCGGCTGGCGGAACTTCGACAAATTTTTTACTCTGCGACCCCGTGGGCCATCTCGCCCGAAGCGGGAATTGGTACCCGGGCGGCGATAATTTTGATGTCCTGGGACGAATTTCCTCATTGGGGAACGTGAATGCTTTTTCGGTTGACGGTGCGCTTTACCAGAATGCAGGCGCGAACATCGTGCAGCAGATTGCCTATATTTTGTGCCATGCCAACGAATACCTGAACCGTTTCAGGATGACCGGGCCGATGTGCCTTCAGGTGGCGGTGGGATCCAATTATTTCTTTGAGATCGCCAAGTTGCGGGCGTTGCGCCATCTTTATGGGCTCATCGAAAAGGAGTACGGTTCCTCGCACGGCTGCCACATTTTTGCCTTCCCGACCCGTCGCAACAAAACACTGTACGATTACAACGTCAACATGCTGCGCACCACCACTGAATGCATGAGCGCCGTCCTGGGCGGTGCCGATGCGGTTTCCAATCTGCCGTATGATGCCCTTTACCACAAAAGCAATGAATTTGGCGAAAGGATTGCCCGCAACCAGTTGTTGATCCTGCGGCACGAGAGCCAGTTTGATTCGGTTTCCAATCCCGCCGACGGTTCGCACTACATCGAAGCGCTGACCTCCCAACTGGCCGAAAAGTCCTTGGCCCTTTTCAAGGAAATCGAACAGGCGGGCGGATTGATCGCACAACTCAAATCGGGCAAGATCCAGAAGAAGATTGCCGAAAGCGATTCGCGCGAACAGGAACGTTTCGCCCAGGGAAAAGAAATTCTCCTCGGCACGAACAAATACCCCAATAAAGCCGACCGCATGCAGGAAAACCTGGAGATATTTCCTTTTGTCAAGATCAAGCCCCGCAAGACGCTGATCAATCCGGTCATTGAAAGGCGATTGGCGGAAAAGGTAGAAATGGAGAGGCTCGAACTCGAAAAATTGCCGAATCGATGAGAAAGGATTTTACCCATCTCAAACTTGAGAATAATGCGATTGCCCCAATGGCCGATGGCGCAAGCCACACTGCTGCTGAGGGGATCGAGATCAAAAAAACATATTCACGCGAAGACCTTGCGGGCCTTGACCACCTGGAATTCGGCGCGGGATTCACGCCTTATCTTCGCGGGCCCTATGCGACGATGTACGTACGCCGCCCCTGGACCATCAGGCAGTACGCGGGATTTTCCACGGCCGAGGAAAGCAATGCCTTCTACCGTCGTAATCTTGCCGCGGGCCAGAAAGGGCTATCGGTGGCCTTTGACCTGGCGACACACCGCGGTTACGACTCGGATCATGAGCGCGTTGTGGGCGACGTGGGTAAGGCAGGAGTCGCGATCGACTCGGTCGAGGACATGAAAATACTCTTTGACGGGATTCCGCTGGACCAGATGTCGGTCTCGATGACCATGAACGGCGCGGTGCTTCCCATCATGGCCTTCTACATCGTGGCGGCCGAGGAACAGGGCGTATTGCCGAAGCAACTTTCGGGGACGATCCAAAACGACATCCTCAAGGAATTCATGGTGCGAAACACCTACATCTATCCGCCTGCGCCCTCAATGAAAATCATCGCCGATATTTTTGCCTTCGCCAGCAAACAGATGCCAAAGTTCAACTCGATCTCGATTTCCGGTTACCACATGCAGGAGGCCGGGGCTACCGCCGATATCGAATTGGCCTATACACTCGCCGACGGCCTCGAATACATACGTACGGGGCTTGGCGCGGGGATGAAGATCGATGATTTCGCGCCGAGGCTCTCGTTTTTCTGGGCCATTGGGATGAACCATTTCATGGAGATCGCCAAGATGCGGGCAGGCCGGATGCTCTGGGCAAAATTGCTCAGGCAGTTCGATCCCAAAGACGAAAAATCGCTTGCATTGAGGACCCATTGCCAGACCTCAGGTTGGAGTTTGACCGAGCAGGACCCGTTCAACAACGTGGCGCGTACGTGCATCGAGGCGGCGGCGGCGGCGTTTGGGGGAACGCAATCCCTGCACACCAATGCACTGGATGAGGCCATTGCCTTGCCGACCGATTTCTCGGCCCGGATTGCCCGGAACACACAGATATACCTCCAGGAGGAAACCAGGATCACCAAAACCGTCGACCCGTGGGCCGGCAGCTATTATGTTGAAAAACTGACTGCCGAAATTGCCGAAAAGGCCTGGCAACTCATCGAGGAAGTGGAGGAATTGGGCGGCATGACCAAGGCGATCGAAGCCGGAATCCCGAAATTGCGCATTGAGGAAGCCGCGGCCAGGAAACAGGCGCGGATCGACAGCGGCCAGGACATCATCGTGGGCGTGAACAAGTTCCGGTTGGCAAAGGAGGACCCTTTGCATATCCTGGACGTGGACAACGAACTGGTGCGCAAAAACCAGGTTGAGCGGCTCGGGATGGTGAGGTCAAATCGAGACGCGCATGCCGTGACGAAATCGCTCCAGGCACTTACCGAAGCGGCACGCACGGGAGAAGGCAACCTTTTGGAACTGGCCATCGATGCCGCCAGGAAACGCGCCACCCTGGGCGAGATCAGCGATGCACTGGAGGAAGTTTACGGAAGGTACAAGGCACAAATCAAAACATTCAGCGGGGTGTACAGCAAGGAAATCAGGAACGACGAACATTTTGAAAGGGCGCGGCGGCTGGCCGACGAATTTGCCAAAAAAGAAGGGCGCAGGCCCCGGATCATGATTGCCAAAATGGGCCAGGACGGCCATGACCGTGGTGCCAAAGTCGTGGCCACCGGTTATGCCGATGTGGGGTTCGACGTGGACATCGGGCCGCTGTTCCAGACTCCGGCCGAAGCCGCAAAACAGGCTGTTGAAAATGACGTGCACATCCTGGGCGTATCCTCGCTGGCGGCCGGGCACAAGACCCTGGTCCCACAGGTAATCGAGGAACTTAGGAGATACGGCCGCGACGACATCATGGTGATCGTGGGCGGAGTCATTCCCGCGCAGGATTACAAGTTTCTCTTTGACGCCGGTGCGGTTGCGGTATTTGGCCCTGGCACCCGGATCAGTGAAGCTGCGATCTCGATTTTGGAGATCCTGTTGCAATAGAAATTTGCGTGAAGGATGGGAGCGGCATCCTTTTTTGCGGGCGAAGCCCAAAAAAGATAGAGCGGACAGCCTGACGGCGCCCGCTCATTTTTTTATTCACAAGGTGCCGATGCGCCGGCACGCCCAACCTAAAATTCTGTTACCCCGAGGGTCGTCAAGGTATAATCCGGACCGTACGCGAACTGGGTGATCTTGTTGTCGCCCACCGCGATCAGGTGCGTGGGGAGCGCGATGACGTCCTTGAAATTGCCGGTGTAGGACTCCATGAGTTGGAGGCCTTCGGGATTTTGGGCATCGAAAACCTTGATGCCGCCGTTACCACAGCACACATAGAGTTTTTGGTTCCTGATGCCCAATCCGTACGGCTGGTCCAGGAAATAAGTGGAACTGAGTACGGGATTGGCGATATCGGTCACATCGATGACGTTGACCTGGTCCTCGATCGCGCCACAGGTCGAACCGCCGCGAACCGTGATGTAGGCCGTATTTTCAAACACCACGACCGGGTCGCAGGCCGTCGCGTGTGAAAAGGCCGATACGAAAACGGGATTGAACTCGTCTGTCGCGTCCACAACGTACATGCCGTTGGTAGCGCCCACGAAGAGGAAATCCTTTTGGATGAAAAGCGTCTCGAAAACCCCGCCGCCAAACCAACTTTCCATATAGACGGATTTGTCAAAGTAGGTCGAGAGCGGATCGGAAATATTGAATACGTTCAATTGCCAGCTGTCAATGGTGTAAAGCGCGTCCTTATTGATCTGGAATTTGGCATACGAACCTCCCGTACCCACGGCATTCGGGTTTCCGCCCATCGAATTGACCACGGGTGAGCCGATGAAATCCTCCATCATCATGTCGGTTTCCTGCATCACCCTCATCTCGATGTCGAACCCGGTAATGATGTCGCCGGCAGACCAGTCGACTGCGTAATCATAATAGGCCACGTCTTGCGGATACTGCGGCGTGAATTCGATTGCATTGGGTATCGTGCGCACCAATTGGATGTTTTGCACGTCCGAGACATCGAACACCAGCAGGTCCACGAAATTGTCGGCATACAGGTATTGCCCCTTGACCGCAATATCGTGCACTCCGTCAAGGTTGATGAACGCAATGTTTTGCGGGGAAGCGGGATCGGAATTGTCAAAAATGTGGACGCCTTCCTCCTGGGCGATGTAGAACAGGTAGTTTTCGGCTACGTAGATTTTCCCGTCGGAATTGGTGCTTCTCGCCGACTCGACGCTGACGGCGGCGCGGATTTCTTCGAGGGATTTCAGGATAGGTACGGCAACGGCGACTTTCTCGCCCGTTGGTGCGTCATCCTTGTCACACCCGATTGAAAGGGCGGCGGTGATGACGGTCAGGAGTAAAATTCTAGGTTTCATGGTTTGTTGATTGATTATTAGATTGATAACACGAATTTAAGATTTATTTAGGGGGAAAAGGTTGCGTGGGGAAGGTTAATTTTTTTTCAATAGGAGTCTGTGCGAACCGTATGGCGATTTGAATTTGATAAGATAATAGGTTTGCTGTTAAGAATATCTGCGCAACACGCTACGAGTCGCTGCGCTATTTCTTCCCTGAAACAAACTTTATGATGGATAGATTGTTACTGGGAACCGCTGCGCGATTCCTATTCGTTGAGTTGATGACTGAAATTCTTAAGGAATTGACTTACGATGTTTTCCTGGATTACCTGCGGTGATCCAGAGAGGGGGATGATGCTCAAAATCCCTCGCGTGCGCACGAGGTGGATTTTTTTAGGCCCAAAAAAGCTCGAGCTGTCGCTCGGCTTTAAGATATTTTCCTGGATTACCTGCGGTGATCCAGAGGGGGGGATGATGCTCAAAATCCCTCACGCTGCGCACGAGGTGGATTTTTTTAGGCCCAAAAAAGCCCGAGCTGTCGCTCGGCTTTACGATGTTTTCCTGGATTACCTGCGGTGATCCAGAGGGGGGGGATGATGCTCAAAGTCCCTCGCGCTGCGCACGAGGTGGATTTTTTTAGGCCCAAAAAAGCTCGACCTGTCGCTCGGCTTTTTTGGGCCATAAAAAAATCCCTCCGCTTTGGCGGAGGGATTTTGGTCGGGATGACTGGATTCGAACCAGCGACCCCTAGCACCCCATGCTAGTACGCTACCAGGCTGCGCTACATCCCGAGGCTGCAAAGATACTTTTTTTGGGGTGTTGTCAAAATGTCCGGTGAAAAAAACATAATGCCGGGTTCGCGTCGCCAATTTTTGATCCCGGCGCTTGCGACTGACCGGCATTAAAGGTATCTTTCAAAAAAAATTCATGGACTTCAGCAGGAAAATGTTGCGCGACGACGCATTGAAAGGAAAAGTGATCGTGGTGACGGGCGGCGGGAGCGGCCTCGGAAAATCGATGACGCGCTATTTCATGGAACTTGGCGCCGATGTGGCCATCACCTCACGTGACCTTGGGAAGCTGGCGCAGGCCGCCTCGGAGCTGGAACAGGATACAAATGGCAAATGCCTGCCGGTCCAGTGTGACGTGCGGCATTACGATCAGGTCGAGGCGATGTTGGCCAACGTCCTTGAACGATACGGCCGTGTGGACGTACTGCTCAACAACGCCGCCGGAAACTTTATCTCGCCTACCGAAAGGCTTTCGGCGAATGCCTTTGACACCATCATCGACATCGTTTTGAAAGGCACCAAGAACTGTACGCTTGCCTTTGGAAAGCACTGGATCGATGCAAAACAGGAAACTTCGACCATCCTCAATATCGTCACGACCTATGCCTGGACGGGTTCGGCCTACGTGGTCCCGAGTGCGGCCGCCAAGGCCGGCGTGCTGGCCATGACCCGAAGTCTCGCCGTAGAATGGGCCAAATACGGCATCCGGTCCAACGCCATCGCTCCCGGCCCCTTCCCCACCAAAGGCGCCTGGGACCGTTTGCTTCCGGGCGACCTGAAGGAAAAATTCGACCTGGCCAAAAAGGTGCCGCTTGGACGCGTGGGCAACCATCAGGAACTCGCCAACCTGGCGGCTTATCTTGTCTCTGATTTCTCCGCCTACCTAAACGGCGAGGTAATTACCATCGACGGCGGCGAATGGCTCAAGGGAGCCGGGCAGTTCAATTTGCTTGAACAGGTGCCGACTGAATTGTGGGATATGTTGGAGGCGATGCGGAAGAGATAATTTGGAAATTGGTCAATTTGAAAATTTGAAAGTGCCCATTAAAAAGATAATGCGTTTAGTATAAAATGAATATTTAAAAAACGGTGGTCGTAAACATCGAAAATATGACCGAAAAGTTTTTTGAGGCATTCATAATCGGTTTGGTCATTTTCAAATTTCCACATTTTCAAATTTTCAAATTGGTCTGTCCTGTTAACAACTCCCAATTGCACAAGCCGTTTTTAATTGTATTTTTACGGCTCTAAATTCCTCACGTTTTAAATGGGTAAAATCATTGCTGTTGCAAACCAGAAGGGCGGCGTTGGCAAGACCACGACATCGGTCAACCTCGCGGCTTCACTGGGCGTTCTTGAAAAAAAGGTGTTATTGATCGATGCCGACCCGCAGGCTAATGCGAGTTCGGGACTGGGCATCGACGTGGAAAATGTGGAGAACGGCACCTACCAGATCCTGGAGCACAGCGCGACGCCTGAGGAGGCGATAATTCCCTGTTCGGCCCCCAATGTGGACGTCATTCCCGCGCACATCGATTTGGTGGCCATCGAGATCGAACTCGTGGACAAGGAAAACAGGGAGTACATGCTCAAGACCGCGCTGGAAAGCGTCCGGGACAAGTACGATTACATCCTGATCGATTGCGCTCCGTCGCTGGGGCTGTTGACGCTCAATGCGCTCACGGCGGCCGATTCGGTGGTCATCCCGATCCAGTGCGAGTATTTTGCGCTGGAAGGGCTTGGCAAATTGCTCAACACGATCAAGAGCGTGCAAAAGATCCACAACCCTTCACTGGACATCGAGGGACTGCTTTTGACGATGTACGATTCGCGGCTCAGGCTTTCCAACCAGGTAGTCGAAGAGGTCCAGAAGCATTTCCACGACATGGTCTTCACGACCATCATCCAGCGAAACGTCAAGCTCAGCGAGGCACCGAGTTTCGGCGAGAGCATCATCAATTTCGACGCGACCAGCAAAGGGGCAAGCAATTACCTGAGCCTCGCGCATGAAATCATCAAGAAAAACAGCAACTAGCCATGGCGAAAGCGATAAAGAAACAGGCATTGGGGCGCGGGCTGTCGGCGCTTTTGAAAGATCCGGAAAACGACATCAAGTCGGTTGCCGACAAGAATGCCGACAAGGTCGTGGGCAGCATCGTCGAACTGGACATCGACTCGATCGAGATCAATCCGTTCCAGCCCCGAAGCAACTTCAATGAGGACGCACTCCAGGAGCTTGCGGGTTCGATCCGGCAGTTGGGCGTGATCCAACCCATTACGGTCCGCAAGTCCGGATTTGACAAGTACCAGCTGATTTCGGGGGAGCGCAGGCTCCGTGCCTCGAAAATTGCCGGCCTTGCAACGATTCCGTCCTACATCCGCATCGCCGACGACAACGAATCGCTCACGATGGCGCTTGTTGAAAATATCCAAAGGCATGACCTCGACCCCATCGAGATCGCACTTTCCTACCAGCGTCTCATCGACGAAATCCAGCTTACCCAAGAGCAGATGAGCGAACGGGTGGGCAAAAAACGTTCGACCATTGCCAATTACCTTCGGTTGCTCAAGCTCGATCCGGTGATCCAGACGGGCATCCGCGACGGCTTCATTTCAATGGGCCACGGGCGCGCGATCATCAACATCGAGGACCAGGACGTCCAGGCCGATATCTACCAAAAAATCGTCTCCAAGAACCTTTCGGTCCGGGAAACCGAAGCGCTCGTCAAGAACTATCAGGAAGGCCTTAGCGCCAAACCGGCAGCGAGGGCAAAATCGGCGTCATTTTCGGCCGAGGAAAAGAAAAAGGAGCTCGCCGAACTTCTCGGCGCAAAGGCCGACGTGAAGGTCACGGCCAATGGCAAAGGCAAGATCACGATACCCTTCAAGAGCGAAGCCGATTTCAACCGCATCCTGAACCTCATCAAGCGCGGTGAATAGGCTGGCGGCCATATTGCTAGTGCTGCTTTGCCATGCGATCGCTTTCGCACAGCAAAAGGAAACGGCCCTGGTGGCCGCCGATACCGTCCAGACCGAGATCGATCCGCTCGCACCTTCAAAGGCCGCGTTTTATTCCGCAATATTGCCGGGACTGGGCCAGGCGTACAACAAACGGTGGTGGAAGATTCCCATTGTTTACGGGGCGATCGGCACAAGCCTGTATTTTTACGCCGACAACAATAAAAAGTACCACGAATACCGCGACGCATACAAACGGCGGCTGGCAGGCTTCGACGATGACCAATTCCAATACCTGGACGATACGAGGCTCATCGAGGCCCAGCGGTTCTATCAGCGCAACCGCGACCTCTCGTTGCTCATCACGGGGCTTTTCTACATTCTGAACATTGTCGACGCCAACGTGGACGCGCACCTGATGCAGTTCAACGTATCGGACAAACTCACAATTGCTCCCGATGTCTACCAGAACCAAATCGATTACAGGCCCAACCTGGGCGTAACGCTAAACCTGAAACTCAATTGAAGATAGCACTGCTGGGATACGGGACGATGGGCCATGCCGTGGAAAAAGCGGCCGTTTTGCGGGGACACGAAATCGTTTTGCGCAAGACGTCTTCCAATACCTATGACGGGCTTGAATTGGCGGACGTCGCCATCGATTTCAGCGTGCCGGCATCGGCGGTGGTCAACATCACCACAGCCCTGAATACGGGGATTCCCGTGATTTCCGGAACGACCGGATGGCTCGAGGATTACGAAATCATCGCCAAACAGTGCGAGGAAGCAGGTGGCGCGTTTTTGTACGCGTCAAACTTCAGCCTTGGCGTGAACCTCTTTTTCGGGCTAAACGAATATCTCGCGAAATTGATGGCGGGTTTTCCCGAGTATCGCGTCAGGATGCAGGAAATCCATCACACCCGAAAACTCGATGCGCCAAGCGGCACCGCGATAACGCTTGCCAAAGACATCATCGATCGCAGCGATTATTCATCCTGGGCCTTACAGACCACGCGGCCGGACGAGATTCCCATCGAGGCCATCCGCGAAGGCGATGTCCCAGGGACGCATTCGATCTTCTACGAATCGTCGGTGGACAGCATCGAAATCAAACACACCGCCCACAATCGCGAGGGCTTTGCACTTGGGGCCGTGATTGCCGCCGAATGGATTTTCGGCAAAAAAGGTATTTTTACCATGAAGAACGTGCTCGGGATGGCGCGTTAACAAAAATAAAAAATTGTAACACGGCAGCGGAAGGTTTTACCAACGCCCTAAAGACATCGATATGACGCTCACTGGCTGGTTCATTTTTTTCCTGATCGTTCAATTGGTCCACTTCCTGGGAACGTGGAAACTATATGAGGCCGCGGGACACAAGCGCTGGGAGGCGGCGGTCCCCGTTTACAACGCAATCGTTTTGATGAAGATCATTAACCGCCCGACCTGGTGGACAATCCTGCTCTTTATCCCGATTGTCAACCTGATCATGTTTCCCGTGGTTTGGGTGGAGACCCTGCGGAGTTTCGGTAAGAATTCCACTACCGACACTCTTTTGGGCTTATTCACCCTCGGGTTCTATATCTATTACGTCAATTATACCCAGCCGCTCAATTATGTTACCGACCGAAGCCTCAGCCCGAAGACAAAGGCCGGCGACACCATCTCATCGCTACTTTTTGCGATCATCGTTGCGACGCTCGTGCATACCTACATCATGCAGCCGTACACCATCCCGACTTCGTCGTTGGAAAAATCGCTTTTGGTGGGCGACTTCCTCTTCGTGAGCAAGTTCCATTATGGCGCCCGCACGCCGATGACCACCGTGGCCGCTCCGATGGTCCACGATACGATTCCCGTGATCGGCACCAAATCGTACTCAAAATGGCCGCAACTCCCGTACTTTAGGCTTCCCGGTGCCGAAGACATCGAGCGCAACGACATCGTGGTTTTCAACTGGCCCGTGGATACGGTATACAAGTTTTTCGACCGCTCGGGGCGCAAGGCGGACAAACCCGTCGACAAGAAATCCAATTACGTCAAGCGTTGCGTGGGAATTCCGGGCGACAGCCTTTCGATCCGTGACGGCTACGTGTACATCAACAACCAGAAGCTCGTTTTGTCGGACCGCGCGAAACCTCAGTATTCCTATATCGTCACGACAGCCCCGGGGACCGGCTTCGATCAGCGGTATGTGATCCAGGAACTCGGGGTAACCGACGGCGTCATTCCCATCGCCGAAAACACTTACGTATTCCGGGCACTCACGGAGGAATCGGCGGCACGCCTGAAAAACAATCCCGTCGTAAAATCGATGGAGCGCAATGTCGCACGCCAGGCCGAACCCGGCATTTTCCCTCAAAACGGGAGCAATTGGAACCTCGACAATATGGGCCCGATCTACATTCCGCAAGCCGGGAAAACCGTTAAACTGGACGCCAAATCCCTGCCTTTCTATCGCCGCATCATCAGCGAATACGAAGGCAATGACCTCAAGGCCAATGGCGACGACATCCGCATCAACGGCCAGGTGGCGACTTCCTATACCTTCCGCCAGAATTACTACTGGATGATGGGCGACAACCGCCACAATTCCGAGGACAGCCGTTACTGGGGCTTCGTGCCCGAAGACCACATCGTGGGCAAACCGGTCTTTATCTGGATGAGCCTCGATCCCAACGCGGGCGGTTTTGACAAGATTCGTTGGGAGCGCCTCTTCACGACCGTCCATGGCGAGGGCAAACCGGTCTCGTATTTCAAGTTTTTCCTGATCCTTTTGGGCGCCTATTTTGTGTTCGACTACATTCGGAAGAAGAAAAAAGCCAGGGAGAATTAGCGATTGTGATAATTAGCAAATTAGCGAATGATAAAATGGAAAATATACAAGTTACATCAGTAAACGGTATAATTTATATTGGGCCAATTCATCAAATGCTAATTGGCCAATTCGCTAATTCGCTAATTCGCTAATTGACTAATTAATATCCCACAAAAATTGCTTCTCCTCTACCCCACATACTTCCCCTCGATCAGCCAATTCGCCGCCATCGCACAGGCCGACGCGGTCACTTTCGAGGTTTGCGATTCTTTCCAGAAACAGACCAACCGCAACCGCATGTACATCTACAGCCCAAACGGGCAGCAGCTGCTCAATGTTCCCGTAAAACACGACAGGACGCGGCGCAGGATGACGAGGGAAGTCGCCATCGACAACTCCTTCGGGTGGCAGAAACAGCACTTCAAATCGCTCGAGGCCGCCTACCGCAGTTCGCCCTTTTTTGAATATTTCGAAGATGCCATAGCGCCCGTTTTTGTAAAAAAACACCACTATCTGCTCGACTTGAATTTCGAGGCGATTGAAATTGTTTCAAAATGTATTGGCCTTGGCATTCGGTACGAAAAAAGCGTGGAATACTTCAGGGAATCGGAAGGCGTTCTTGACCTCCGACCGCTCGCCAATGGCAAAAAGGACACTGCGGTTCTCGAGCCCTACACCCAGGTGTTCGGGGACAAGCACGGTTTTATCAACAACCTCTCGATATTGGACCTGTTGTTCAATGAAGGGCGTCACGCCAAGGACTACCTGATGCGGCAGCCGGTCATTTGAACTGAAGCCGGGCCATGATGGGGTAATGATCGGAATTCCTGAAATCGGGATAGTTGCGAAATGATTTGACCTTCAGTGATTTGTCGACAAAAATATAATCGATCCGCGCCGGGTAATACCGGAAGTTGTACGTCTGCCCAAAACCGTTCCCCCCTTCCTCGAATGCATCGTCGAGATCGCCTTTGATGCTCCTGTAAACATAGGAAAAGGCGCTGTTGTTCATGTCCCCACAGATAATGACGGGATAAGGGCTCGATTTGCGGTGCTCCATGACGATTTCGGCCTGGTTCTGCTGCTCGCGGAAGGCCTTGGTGATGCGACGGAAAATCAGTTCCGAACGCTTTTGATCGATCTTGCTCGCGTCCTGGTTAATCTCATCGACGTCGGGTGTGATCTTGACCGACTGCAGGTGGATGCTGTACACCCGAAGGGTATCGACCCCTTTCTTGATATCGGCGAAAGCGGCGCTGTTACTGGAATTTGGGAACGTGATCAGGCCCTTGTCGATGATCGGAAATTTGGAAAATATCCCGTGCCCGCTCTGGATTTTATCCCCACTTAGCGAAATATGCCGGTACCGGTAGGCCTTCAACTCCACATTGCCGTTTTTGGAATATTCCTGAAGGCAGACAATGTCGGGGTTCAGGTCATTGATGAACGTCCGGATGGTATCGGGAACCTGCCCGGGAAGCCACTCAAAGAGGTTGAAAAGCCTCACGTTGTAGCTCATGACGGTGAAATCCTGTTCGTGTTCGGGGAGTTCGGCAGATGAAAACCGGTAGAACTTATTGATGAACGTCATCCCGAAGAGCAGCACGACCGCCGAAAGGAACACCTGCCGGCGAAGCTGTATGGCCCAATAGACAAAAAAGAGCGCGTTGAGGATCAAAAACAGCGGAAGGATCAGCGTGAGTACCGACAAACCCGGGAACAACTTTGGCGCCAACGACGGCAAGGCATAGGCGATGATGGTCAGCACGGCCAACGCTATGTTGAGGAAGAACATGATTTTGTTGAACCAGGATAATTTGCTCATATCATTCTTTTCCAGCCTTGAACAGGTATTCCTTTTCCTCCGTGCTCAGGCTGTCATACCCGGACTTGCCGATCTTGTCCAGGATCTCGTCGACCCGGCGTTGCTGCACATTCTTTCCCGGTTGAGGTGCCACAGCCGGTTTCGAGGATCGGTGGACTTTTTTAAAGGGTGACTTTTTGGGCTTGGGTTGGAGGCCGGCGGCCCAACCGAATGCCGATGCCATCCAGCTTCCAAGGTCTCGCCCGCGCCGGATTTGATGGACGTAAATATAGCCAAAAAATGCCCCGGCCAGGTGTGCGATGTGCCCGCCCGTGTTTTCCGCCAGGATATAAAGAAGGTCGATGAGTATGATGCCCGCCGAAAAATGCCAGAGCCTGATCCGCCCGATCAGCAATAACCGTATTTCCATATTGGGTGCATAGGCCGTGGCCCCCATCAGGACGGCCATGATCGCCCCCGATGCTCCCACGATCAGGGATTCGCGCCCGAGCAGGTAATAACCCAGCAGGTAACAGGCTCCCGCAAAAATTGCCGAAGTCACGTACAAGCCCAACATCTGCCTTCCATTAAAAAAGGTCAGGAAGAGCCTTCCGGCAAAGTTCAGGATGATCAGGTTGAAGAGCAAATGGAAGAACCCTGCGTGAAAAAACGAGTATGTGAGCAGCGTCCAGGGCCTTGTGGCGACCGTCACGGGGTTCGACGAAAGCGCGATCCACGAAGGATAATCAAACGTGGCGAAGCGGAATTCATAAAAGAAAACGATCGACAGGATAAAAACCCCGATATTGAAAAATATCAACCGGGTCGTGAGGTCGCCCGTTTGGTACTGCATCCTTAGATCCTGCCCGATTCCCATCAGTTCCAGCGGTTGCGGTTAAACTGGCTTTTTTTCCAATACCACATCATCAGGAAACCCACGAGAGCGCCGCCGATATGGGCAAAGTGGGCAATTCCGCTTCCGCCGCCAAAGATCGATTTGCCCGTGATCCCCAGGAAGAGATCGATCAGCAACAGCCCGGGCACGAAATACTTCGCCTTGATGGGCACAGGAACAAACATCAGCATCAGCCCCGTATTGGGGAACATGAAGGCAAAGGCGACGAGAAGCCCGTAAATGGCTCCCGAGGCTCCAACGGCCGGGGTATTGAACGCGTCGAACAGGCGCTGCAGGACACCTTCCTCGACCGCTCCCGGATCGTATTGAATGCGGCCGGTAGCCAGGAACGAATCGATGGATTGTTGCGAAAGCCCCGCTTCGGTAAGGGACGATAAAGCGCTTTGGACCTGGAAATAATGGACCGCGGTATGCAGCAGGGCCGCCCCCAGCCCGCAGGAAATATAGAAAAACAGGAATTTTTTACCGCCCCAGAACTGTTCCAGCGCCGAACCGAACGAATAAAGCGCAAACATATTGAAGAGGATGTGCATCACATTCCCGTGCATGAACATGTGCGTCAAAGGTTGCCAGATCCTGAAATCGGGGTGCTCCGGGTAAAAAAGCGACAGGAAGGTATAGGCCGCGTCGCCTACCATCTGCGTACCGGCAAAGAAGATCACGTTGATGATCAAAAGTTGTTTGACGGTAGGGGTAATGTTCATCATACGGTAAACTTTTTATCGATATCCTCCACGCGCATGGTAATGAAGGTGGGTTTGCCAAAGGGCGAAAGTTCGGGTTCGCGGCAGGCAAACAGCGAGTTCACGAGGTTTTCCTGTTCCCGTTGTGAGAGGTGCACGCCGGTTTTCACGGCTACGCTGCGCGCCATCGATCGTGCAATGGAATCGTTCTGGCTGAATGCCGCGCCCGGAATCCCGTCCTGCAAATCGCCCAGCAAATCCTCCAAAACGATGGAGACCTCGCTCTCGGTGACATTGACGGGAACGCCCGATACCACGATCGCGCCGTCCACTTCGTCATAGTCGAATCCGGTTGCGGCGAGCGCCGACTTCATTTCGAGCAACATCGCCACGTGTGCCTTGGGGAAGAAGAGCGTCAACGGAAACAGCAATCGCTGGCTCGCCGATTGCCTCACCGTCATCCCCGAGAGGAATTCCTCGTACAGGATGCGTTGGTGCGCGCGCTGCTGGTCCACGATCACCATCCCCGACTTGATGGGGCTGACGATGTATTTCTTGTGCAATTGATAGGTCCGATGAGTTTGAACCTCGTCCGTTTCCTCAAAAAGGGAGGGAGCGACCTCGTCGGCAACCTCGACCTCCGGAAGGGCGATTGCGGCCGATTCCTTCAGCCCCACGTAAAGGCTTTCCCATGGCGCAGTTTCCTTGCGGGTGTAACCCCCGCCCGTTTTGGGCCTGTCGTCAAACGGATTGAAGGAACCGTTGAGTTCGATTGTCGGGACCGAAGCCTGTTGGTTGCGGTAGCTGTACGGCGTGTCCAGGTTGGAATCGCGCTCGAAATCGAGGATCGGCGCCACATTGAACTGCCCCAGGCTATGTTTGACCGCCGAACGCAAGATCGCGTAAAGTGAATGTTCGTCGTCAAACTTGATCTCGGTCTTGGTGGGATGGATGTTGATGTCGATGGTTTCCGGCGGAACCTCCAGATACAGGAAATACGCGGGCTGGCAACCGTCCTTTAGCAGGCCCTCGTATGCCGACATGACCGCGTGATGAAGGTAGCCGCTGCGGATAAAGCGGTTGTTGACGAAGAAAAACTGCTCGCCGCGCGACTTCTTGGCAATTTCGGGCTTGGTCGCGAATCCCGTAAGCCGCACGATCTCGGTTTCCTCACCCACGGGAACCAGCTTTTCGTTGGTCTTGCCCGTGAAGACATTGACGATCCGTTGCCGCAGATTGGAACCCGGAAGCCCGAAGACCTCCTGGTTTCCCTGGAACATGGTGAAGCGGATCGACGGATGCGCCAGCGCAACGCGTTGGAATTCGTCGATGATGTGCCGCATCTCCACTACATCCGATTTGAGGAAATTGCGGCGCGCGGGAATATTGTAAAAAAGGTTCTTGACCGAAAAACAGGTGCCTTTTGAAAGGACTGCCGGGTCCTGTGCAATAAATTTACTGCCTTCGATGATCAGGTGCGTACCGAGTTCCTGGTCGTGGAGGCGGGTCTTAAGCTCGACGTGTGCGATGGCCGCAATGGACGCGAGCGCCTCCCCCCTGAAACCCTTGGTCCCAAGGGCAAAAAGATCCTCGGCCTGGCGGATCTTTGAAGTGGCGTGGCGTGAAAAACACAGACGCGCGTCCTGGTCGCTCATCCCCACACCGTTGTCGATCACCTGGACAAGGGTCTTCCCGGCATCCTTGACGACAAGCGTGATATCGGTGGCTTTTGCATCGACCGCATTTTCCAGCAGTTCCTTGACAACGGAGGCCGGACGCTGTACGACTTCACCAGCCGCGATCTGGTTCGCGACGTGGTCCGGTAGTAGCCTGATGATGCTGGTCATGGAGATTTGATTGACAGCCAAAGTTAAACAATAAAAGTAAAAAAGAAGCCGTCCCTAGGTGGTTTCGGGACGGCTTTTCGCGTATTTTGACGGGCGATCGAATCTATTTCCCGGAACGGGTCCGCCGGCGCAAATCGGCCATGTGGATCGCGGTGATGGCGGCCTCCACGCCCTTGTTCCCGTGGGTCCCGCCGCTACGGGCAATGGACTGCTGTTCGTTGTTGTCGGTCAAAAGGCAAAAGATCACCGGAACGTCGCCCCGGGCATTCAGGTCCTTGATTCCCTGGGTCACGCCTTCGCAGACGAATTCAAAGTGCATGGTCTCGCCCTTGATGACGCATCCGATGACGATCACGGCATCGAAGTCGCCGGTATTGACCATCCGGGCTGCGCCGTAAATGAGTTCAAAGGAGCCCGGAACGTCCCATTTTTCGATGTTCGACGCATCGGCACCGCAGTCCATCAGCGTATCGATACACCCGTTATAAAGCCCGGATGTGATGTGCCCGTTCCACCCTGAAACGACAATCCCAAACCGGAAAGGTTCCGCGCTTGGGATTGACGCCTTGTCGTACTGCGACAGGTTTTTATTTTCGGTGGCCAAAATACCGGATTAGCCTTGTGACAGGCCGATCAGCGCGTCGATGTCACGCGATTCCGGGGCCTGCGGATATTTCTCCTTGATTTCGGTGAAGTGCTTCAATGCATCGGCTTTCTTGCCCAAAACCAGTTCCGCCTGGCCCGCCTTGAGAAGGAAACGCGGCGTGGTGAACTCGTTCTCGTGCATTCCGGCAGCCTTGATATAGTATTCGAGCGCTTCGGCCGGCTGGTTCTTTTGGGCAAACGCATCGCCGATCGCACCGTGCGCCAGCGTGCTCAGGATTTCGTCTTCAGACTTGAATTTCTCAAGGTGCTCGATGGCTTCGGCGTATTTACCGGTGTTCAGGAAAGAAATCCCGGCGTAGTAATGCGCAAGGTTCGCGGCATCGGTCCCCGAATATTCATCGGCAATCTTCAAAAACCCGAATTTACCTTCGGAACCGTTGAGCGCCAGATTGAAAAGCGAATCGGGCGAGGCGCCGTCAACCGCCTTCTGGAAATTCTGCTGGGCGATGAACATTTCCTCGGCAGCCTCCACTTCACGCGGCTCGGCGACAAACTTCTGGTACAAAAGATACCCGACCGTAATGAGTGCAGCCACAGCCAAAATCCCGATGATGTATTTTTGGTTGCGTGCCACCCATTCCTCGGTGCGCGAGGCGCCCTGGTCGAGTTTTGAGAAAACGCCTGCGGTAGTTGAATCTTTTTCGTCGATCTGGACGTCTTCCACGACCTCCGCCTTTTCAACCTTCTCCTTGGGCGCCTTGTAACCTCTCTTATTGTACGTTGCCATTTATCTTAAATTAATGAGCCGCAAAAATAAAATTTTTATTATAATGCAAAAGGCATTTGCGGGAAATTTTCAATAATTTGCAGCGGTCTTTCCCCAGGGGTTACCGGCCTGTTATGCATCTCAAAAAGCTTTCCCTCCTCCACTATAAAAACCTGCGCGACGCAACCTTTGATTTCGATGCCAAGATCAATTGTTTCGTGGGCCGCAACGGCATCGGGAAGACCAACGCGCTGGACGCGGTCTACCACCTGGCCTTCGGGAAAAGCTATTTCAATCCGTTGGCGGTGCAGAACATTACCCACGGCGAGGATTTTTTCGTGATCGACGGGACCTTCGACAAGGACGGCCGCGAGCATCACGTGGTGTGCAGCCTCCGCAAGGGCCAGAAAAAGATGCTCAAGCACAACGGCAAGCCGGTGGAAAAGGTATCGGAACATGTGGGCTTCATTCCCCTTGTGATCATCTCCCCTGCCGACCGCGACCTCATCACCGAGGGCAGCGACGAAAGGCGGAAGTTCATCGATTCGGTGATCTCGCAGCTCGACGCAGCTTACCTGGCCGATGTCATCCAATACAACAAGGTACTCACCCAACGCAATGCGCTCCTCAAGTATTTTGCGATCAACCGCACCCACGACGCCGAAACGCTCTCCATTTACGACGCGCAGCTCGACGCGCTGGGCAATCCGATCTTTGAGAAACGGAAGGCGTTTATGGAGGATTTCATACCGATATTCCGCCAGCATTACGAGGCGATTTCGGAGTCGCGCGAAAATGTGGGCATCGTGTACCGCAGCGACCTCGAACACGGCGACTTTCCCGGGTTGCTGACGCGGAATTTCGGCCGGGACAAGATGCTGCAGTACACCTCGGCAGGCATCCACAAAGACGACCTTTTGTTTGAAATCGACGGGCATCCCATCCGCAAATTCGGGTCGCAGGGCCAGCAGAAGTCCTTCCTGATCGCGCTCAAACTGGCGCAGTTCGAATTCGTCAGGCGGAAGAGCGGGCAGTTGCCCATCCTGCTTTTTGACGATATCTTTGACAAGCTGGATGAATTCCGCGTAGCGAAAATCGTCGAGATGGTGAACAACGATTCGTTCGGGCAACTTTTCATCTCCGATACGCATGCCGCTCGCACCGAAGACATCGTCCGGTCGACACACCAATCCTATAAAATCTTCAATCTGTGAATACCATGAAATCCATGAAAAACATTGTCGCGCTCTGCCTTTTCCTTATGGGCCTGACATCCTGCACCGGACAGCAGGGTACCAAAACTTCGCTTCTGCCTCCAAAAGAATTCGCCGATAAAATCGCAAAGGAGAAACAGCCGCAACTCATTGACGTGCGCACACCCGGCGAATTCGCGGCCGGCCACATTGATGGCGCGCGGAACATCGACTGGAACGGCGAGGACTTTGAAAAGCTGGCATCCGCACTGGACAAGAGCAAACCGGTATTCGTCTATTGCAAGGTGGGCGGGCGAAGCGGGCAGGCTGCCGAAAAACTTGCCGGAATGGGTTACACCGTGACCGACCTGAAGGGCGGGATCATGAAGTGGGACGCCGAAATGGGCAACAAGGCAACCGGCGGAATGGCCGTGGCCGACTTTAAGAAACTGACCGCATCGGCACCCAAAGTGCTGGTCAACTTTCACGCAGCCTGGTGCGCGCCCTGCAAGAAAATGGAACCGTACATGAAAACGCTCGGTACCGATGTGCCGTCGGTCAAAGTCATCAGGCTCGACGCCGACCAAAACAAAGGTTTGCTGTCGGAATTGAAAGCCGATGCGCTTCCGCTGACGATGTATTTCGAGAACGGCGTCCAGAAATGGTCCCAGGCCGGATTTATTGCGGAAGATGAACTTAAGTCCAAAATCCAATGATCCCGAAACAAACGCTGGAATTCCTTAAAGACATCAAGGCCAACAACAACCGCGAATGGTTCCTGGCCAACAAAAAGCGCTACGAACAGTACAAAAAGGACTACCTGTCGCTGGTGGAACAATTCCTGGCCGAGATGCAGTCGCGGGACACCTCCCTCAAGCATCTCGAACCCAAGGATTGCATGTTCAGGATCAACCGCGACATCCGCTTCACTAAAGACAAGTCGCCTTATAAGACAAACCTGGCGATCTGGATGTCGACCGGACAAAAGAATACAAACCTAGCAGGTTACTACGTCCACATCGAGCCCGGCGGAAGCTTTATTGCCGGAGGCGTTTATTATCCCGATTCGGCCGATTTGAAGAAGATCCGGACCGAGATTGCCTATTTTCACGAGGATCTGGAGAAAATCGTATCGGCAAAAAAGTTCAGGGACGAATTCGGGGCATTGGACCGCAACGACGACAATTCGCTCAAGACGATGCCCAAGGGATACGAGAAAGACCATCCCGCCGCCGAATTCCTCAAACTCAAATGTTTCACGGCCACGAAGAAAATCGCCGACAAGGACCTTAAATCAAAAGATTTTGTCCAAAATACCTGCGA
This sequence comes from Bacteroidota bacterium, assembly GCA_023390775.1. Taxonomy (GTDB): domain Bacteria; phylum Bacteroidota; class Bacteroidia; order Flavobacteriales; family Flavobacteriaceae; genus Flavobacterium. Next base: position 58,895 of record JAEWCF010000056.1, read on the forward strand.
CAGCCTGATCGCCCTCACGCCCCTGAATGAGTTTTTGAACCGTGCCCTTACCCCCGAATGATGGAAATACTTGAAAATTTTTCACTGAAAAACCACAATACTTTCGGCATCGATGTCCGAGCGCGGAGATTTGTGGCCATACATTCGATCGAGGAACTGCGAAAGGTCCTGGCCGAAAACCGCGGGGAGAACATCTTTATCCTCGGCGGCGGAAGCAACATGCTGCTAACACGCGATGTCGATGCCCTGGTTGTCCACGTGGACCTTCGCGGAAAAGAAATCGTCGATACAGATGAGCACCATGCGACTCTTGTGGGAATGGCGGGCGAGAATTGGCATGAATTCGTGATGTTCGCGATCCGGAACGGCCTAGGCGGGCTGGAAAACATGTCGCTGATCCCCGGAAATGTGGGGACGACGCCCATCCAGAACATTGGGGCGTACGGTGCCGAGATCAAGGACACGATGCTTTGGTGCGAAGCCCTCGACACGGAAACCCTTGAACTGCGCCGCTTTTCCAACGCCGAATGCCGCTTTGGTTACCGGGACAGCATCTTCAAGAACGAGGCGAAGGGCAAGTACGTCATCACGGCTGTGGCCTTCAGGCTCACGGTAGCCCATCACAGGATCAACACCGGCTACGGCGACATCACCAGGATGCTTGCCGACCGGCAGATCGAAAACCCGACGATAAAGGATGTCAGCGAGGCCGTGATCGCCATCCGGCAAAGCAAACTCCCCGATCCGAAAGTTTTGGGCAACAGCGGAAGCTTCTTCAAAAATCCGGTCATCCCCGAATCGCTGTACAGGATCGCTTCGCAAAAATTTCCCGACATGCCGCACTATCCCGCCGGTGATGGAATGGTCAAGGTCCCCGCAGGCTGGCTGATCGAACAGGCCGGTTTCAAGGGAAAACGCTTTGGCGATGCAGGCATGCACAAAAACCAGGCGCTGGTGCTGGTCAATTATGGCGGGGCTTCGGGCGCCGAACTTTTGGCCGTTGCGCGCGATGTGCAGCGTACCGTGAAGGAAATGTTCGGGATCGAGATCGAGGCCGAAGTCAATATCGTCTAAATGTACGTACCCGAAATATACCGCAACGAAGACCTTTCCGATATCCTTGGATTTTTGCGCGCCAACGGGTTTGCGGCCCTGGTTACCGCACATGGCGGCCACCCCTGGGCAACGCATTTGCCGCTGATGCTTCGTGAGGCCAATGGCAAAATTTACCTGCATGGCCATCTGGCAAAGGAAAACCCTCAATCGGCATGGCTGGAAAGCGGAGATGTCCTGGCCATCTTTTCGGGTCCCGATGCTTATATTTCATCTTCCTGGTACGACCATGAAAACGTACCGACCTGGAATTATGTCGCGGTCCACCTTTACGGCCGGGCGCGTATTTTAGATTATGACGAAACGGTGTCTCACCTGGCAGAGCTGACAAGGCACTACGAGCGAGGAAGCGAAAAGCCTGTATCGGTGGAGGAATTGAGCGAAAAGACCATGCGCCAGGCACGTGGGGTAACGGCTTTTGAAATCGAAGTGACCCGAATCGATGCCAAGCGGAAACTCTCGCAAAACCGTGATGATGCCAACCACGGAGAAATCATCGC
>JAEWCF010000093.1 GCA_023390775.1 Bacteroidota bacterium
GATCGAGGCAGCATCCTTTTGCCGGGCGCGCCCGCAAAAGATAGAGCCGAGAGCGCGACGGCGCCCGAACAGTTCGGTTAGGTTCAAAACGCGTTGCGCCGGCACGCCCAAATCCTCAACCGAACCATTTTGGTTATCTTTGCGCATGTTTTCGCAGGATACCATTGTCGCCCTCGCAACGCCGCCCGGACAGGGTGCGATTGGCGTGATCAGGATTTCGGGGAAAGAGGCGCGCCGTGTTGCCGGTGAAATTTTTGTCCCGAAGGGTAAAACCGCCGTCCACTCGATGGCTTCGCATACCGTGAAACTGGGACACGTGACCGACGGCGAAAAGGTACTCGACGAGGCGCTCCTCACGTGGTTCAAGGGCCCGAATTCCTATACGGGAGAAGATTCTGCGGAGATTTCGTGCCATGGCTCGTCCTTTATTTTGCAGCAGGTGATCCAACTCTGCCTCAGGCATGGGTGCCGCGCCGCCGAACCCGGGGAATTTACCATGCGCGCCTTTCTCAACGGCAAGATTGACCTTGCGCAGGCCGAGGCCGTCGCCGACCTGATCGCATCAAACAATGCAGCGGCTCATCAGGTCGCGATGCAGCAGATGCGGGGAGGATTTTCCAGCGAACTGGCCGAACTTCGGGAACAGTTGCTCAATTTCGCCTCGCTGATCGAACTCGAACTCGACTTTGCCGAAGAAGATGTGGAATTTGCAGACCGCACCGCTTTTGAGGAACTATTGGTGCGGATCGAAAACGTACTGAAACGGCTTGTGGAATCCTTTGCCACGGGGAATGTGCTGAAAAACGGGATTCCCGTCGCGATTGCGGGTGAACCCAATGTGGGAAAATCAACCCTGCTCAATGCGCTTTTGAACGAGGAACGGGCGATCGTCTCGGACATCGCGGGAACCACGCGCGATGCGATCGAGGACGAGATCACCATTGGCGGGATGGGCTTCAGGTTCATCGATACGGCGGGAATCAGGGAGACGGCGGATGTTGTGGAGAACATCGGTATCCGGAAGACTTTCGAGAAGATGCAGCAGGCGCGGGTGATCCTTTACCTGGTTGACGGTTTACAGCTGACGGATGACGGCGAATTGCGGAAGACGGCCAATGAACTCGAAATGTTGTCGAAGGAATATCCCGGGAAATCAGTGATTGTTCTGGCCAACAAGTCGGACAAACTCTCCGGGGAACAAGCGCGCAACCTGACCGGATTTTTCTCCCAAAACCCAAAATCCAAAACCCGGAACTTCCTGTTGCTTTCGGCCAAATACCGGCATGGGATCGACGAACTTCGCCAGATGCTGCTTTCACTTGTGAATACCGGCGCGCTTGAGTCGGGCGAGACGGTCGTGACCAACGCGCGGCATTACGATGCGCTGATCCATGCCCTCGAGGAAATCCAGAAAGTACGGTTCGGGATGCGCGAGGGCCTCCCCTCTGACCTGCTTGCCATCGACATCCGCCAGGCGCTGTACCATTTTGGCGAAATCACGGGCCAGGTGACCAATGACGAGTTGTTGGGGAATATTTTTGGGAAGTTTTGTATTGGGAAGTAACTCCACCCTCACCCCGTCTTGATCCGGCAACGGCACGCGATGTAGTCCCCCAATCCCTGCCCGCTTGACGCAAGGCGCTTAAGCTTATAGACGGTGAGGATTCCCGCGGTCCTGAAACTGAATTTCACGATGCGCCCGTCCCGAAATTCCACCTTGATGAAGTCGCGGCCGGTCTCATAGGCTGCCACGGATGATTTTCCGCTGAAATTCTTATACATCTTGCCCAGGCGGCATTGGGTGATCGCATTCATAACGAACCCTGGTATTTCCTAACCACTTCGAACATCTCTTCGGCGTAACGCGGGATATCGCGGGTGCTGGAAAGCCTGACCCGTGTTTCCACCTTGCGACGGTTGAGGGTTCCCAGATAAAGGTTCGGTGTGCGGTAAAGCCTGCATATCGTGCGCCTTGAATTGGAATCCAGCACTATGGGAACATACGACTTGTGCGGTATCATGGTGATGCGGTGGGGTTCGACCAGATTGCGGAGCAATTCCCGTACAATGCCCAAGGCATCCGTAAATTCCGTTGATGTTGTCGTTGCGTTCATGACGTTATTTTTGATCAAATCTACAGTAGCCTTAATAATCTGCATTATGGAAAACCCCATTATTTAAGTATGTTTTTGTCTAATGTATAATTTTAATGTTAATCTAATAAAGTAATTGATTAATAATGTAACTTCAACCGCGAAAATACTTGATTCAGTTAGGGTTTTCCCTATTGCCTACTTTCGATATCCCCATATCTTGGCTCCTTGTAATCCCTAATTTTTTAGATATGAGAAAGATTGTATTTTTTTTCGGTTTGATCGTACTTGCTCAACAAGCCTGCGCACAAGATAATACTAAGGTTAGAAGGACCAATCCCACTGAATTTTCCACTGTTGTAATGGAGCGGATGAGTGATGCCGATAGGATCACCTGGCTTGCCACGAACGCTGACGGAACTGGAAAACTGACAAACGACGATCTTGAATACAAGACATATAATTCCGTTATGTATATAAATTTATATAAATTCAATGCGGATTATAGATTACCGACGCAATCTGAAAATCGCTTAATTGTCGAGTGGCTACGTCGAAACTTCTCCCGTATAAACATTGACGAAACGCAAAAATTTTTATTGCGCACCCATTTAATCGACCATCCTGAAAATATTGGAGATATCGTATCCTGGTCCGAAAGCAATTATTCGAAAGTTTTTACGGTGGAAGATTTGAAGGCTCGCGTGGGTGCAAGCTACAATACGGATGCATATACCAATTACGTATATTTTCCCAACGATCCGAACCCGATAACCGTTTCTCCTGACTACGACATCACCCGTAATCCTTATTCAGTTCAAATGTTGAAAGGCATCATCAAAACCCATAATTTAACAAATACATCAAAATTAGCGGTGGGTAACTATGATGGCCGAAATTTTATATGGGTTGTCGGTACTTCCTCCTATTTTAATTTTTCAAATGATCCCCGATGACCACCGACATCAACATCGTCAACCTGATCGTGCTTTTTACGAGCCTTTGGGCAATTGCGCGGCTTGATGGTGGCAATGAAAGGCACAGGTTAGTGTTGATGATCCTTTTCCTGATGCTGGCTACCGAAATTTTCTATGTGGTCGCCCGGCATGCGGGGCTGCACGCGGGCCGGTTCGTGACCTTTGCTGCCATAATTCATAATGTTTTGTGGTTGTACACCTTGTCAAGGGTTTATCGTGACCGTCTAATTGCTGTGGCCGCCAATGCCATTTTCCTTGGTTTTGCCGTGGTCAACTATGCATTTTTGGAGGGTTGGGAAGTTTTTAATTACAATACGTTCATTGTCGGTAGCCTGATCTATCTCCTTTTATTGCTCAATAAATCCTTTTTGTTGCTTCGCAGGGAACAATTGGATTTCTTCCTGACTAACGATTACGTATTGGCAGGCATACCGGTTCCCTTGTTTTTTGGGCTCAGCCTGGTCTTTGCGTTCAAGGATTTGCACATTTCCCAATATAAGATCGTGGGTGACATCACCCTTTACCAATTCCTGATAAGTGTAGTTAACCTGTGTTATTATTCGATGATCCTGCTGTATATCCGTAACGAAAACAAACTTAACCGTGCAGGCTAAAGTCGCCCTGGGCATCCTCATCTCCTTTATCTTCATCCTGCTCGTGGTTGTTTTCTGCGTCAGGTTGATCCGCCTTTACATTGCCCGCGTCAAAAGCTACACGAAGCTCATTTACGAGAAAGACCTCGCACACCAAAAGGACCTGACTTTATCGGTGATCGAAACTCAGGAGCAGGTGTTGGAGAACATTTCACGCGACCTCCATGACGATGCGGGCCAGCAGCTTACCTTTATCAATTTCCAGGTCGAAAACCTAAAATATGACTCCCCGATGTTGGCCGAGGCGCTCGAACCTGTTTCCGAAAGCCTTAAACGGCTCTCGGATTCGGTGCGCAGCATTAGCCATGCGCTCAACAACCAGTTCCTTCTGCAACAGGACCTCATGAAATCCATAAAGTCCGAACTTGCCCGCATTGCCAGAAACAGCCCGTTCAAAGTAGTTTATAACATATCGTGCGATCCTGCCAGGGCATTTTCGACAAACGAAAAAATCGTGATTTACCGCATTTTCCAGGAGAACATCAGCAATATCATGCGGCATGCAAACGCCAAAAATGTTTGGGTTACGATTACCGACGCTCCATTTACGATGGCCATCTCCGACGACGGGCGCGGCTTCGACACTTCAAAAACGGCAACGGAATCGCTGGGCCTGGCCAACATGAGGGCACGGGCGGGAATCATCGGTTACCAATTGGACATCACATCGGCGCCGGGCAATGGCACCACCATCACCTTACAATCGGCTTAATGGAAAAAATCACCATCGGCATCATCGACGATCACAAAATCGTCCGCCAGGGTTTATCGGAACTCCTTCACAAAATAAGCAACTTCAAGGTTACGCACGAGTTTGAAAGCGGCGAAAGTTTCCTTTCGGCACTGCCGTTGGACAATGCGCCACAACTGTTCATTCTCGATTATTCGATGCCGGGCCTTAACGGTGTCGAGGTGCTTAAGGCGCTCGAAAAACTCGACGGCGAATACAAGGTCCTGCTTCTCACCCAGCATTTTGACGAGAAGATCATCGACGCGGCCTACCACCATGGCGCGCGCGGCTTCCTGCACAAGAACTGCACGGCGCATGACCTCAAGTTCGCCATCGACAACATTGTCAGGATCGGGTACAACAATGTCTCGGAAATCCTCAAGCGCATGCGCCATTATGACGAGTCGCCCCAAAAGGACAAGGATGGGATCGCGCTTTCGGAAAGGGAACATCATTTTTTGAGGTTGGTTTGCGACGAACGCGAATATACATACGACCAAATGGCCGCGATCATGGGGCTTTCGGTCAAATCGATCGAGGCCTACCGCACTGCGCTTTTTGAACGGTACAACATCAAGAGCAAGGTCGGGTTGGTGCTTTTCTCATACCGGTACAGGTTGACGCCGCCTTTTGCGTAGTCCCGCGGTTTTTTTGCTATTTTTAGGCATGAAAACAATCCTGCTTGCCTTCTTCGCATTGGCCCTGGCCTCATGCAACACTTCCGAACGTGCACCCAAGACCCTGCTCATCAAGGCGACAGGCGAGGTCGATGCAACCCCCAACAAGGCCAGTTTCAGTGCCGGGCTTTTTTGCCTTGAACCCACCGTCGAGGCCTCAAAACAATGCCTGGTCGAAAAATCCAATAGACTGATCGCGCAACTGCAATCGCTCGGCGTCTCCAAAAAAGACATCAAGACCACGGCGGTCGACTTGAACAAGAGCTACACCTGGCGCAACAATTCCAACATTTTTGAAGGCTACCGCAGTTCAACCACTTTGGTGGTCACCATCCGGGACCTCAAGGCACTGGACAAGATCTATACGGCCCTCTTGGGAAATGGAAACCTGGAATTGTCCGGGCTGGCCTATGAAAACGCCGATTTCGACAGCCTTGAAAACGAAGCCTATGCGATCGCCTTAAAAAAGTCGGAGGTCCTGGCCGGAAAATTACTGGAAAAGTTGCCGGAAGACAAAATGGAGGTTATCCGCATTGCCAATGTGGAGATCCAGTCGCCCGAGGTGCCGATGTACCGCCACGGAAATGCAGTTGCGGTGGAGCAGGCTTCGGCAGACAAGTCTATCGGGATGAGCGGGGGCACCGATAAGGTAAGGGCTACCCTTTTTGTCGAATACGCGATCCGGTAAGCCGCGAATTCTGTACAACTAACTTTCTTTTTTATAATAATCCGCGCGCGGCCACGCCATAACTTTGGAATCCAAACCATTGCCATGGCCAATCGGAAAAAATCTTCCCACAAGGATCCCGGCGCAACCGCCGCGGACATTCCTGCGTTGCTAAAGCGCGCACCCAAGGAAAATTTCCCCGATGAGATCAAGCCCATGCTGGCGACTCTTGTGGGAGAGCCTTTTGACGATCCGGACTGGAGCTTTGAGGTGAAGTGGGACGGCTACCGCGCCATTGCTTACATCAACAACGGAAAGGTCAGGTTGTCTTCCCGCAACCAAAAACCATTTACCGAAAAATATTATCCGCTGGCCGAAGCCTTTTCAAAGTGGCAGGCTGGCGCTGTGCTGGACGGCGAAATCCTGGTGCTCGGACCCGGCGGAAAGGCAGACTTTGGCGCCTTGCAGAATTGGCGCAGCGAAGCCGACGGCGACCTTGTCTATTACGCATTTGACCTCCTTTGGTACAAAGGGCATAACCTGATGGAATTGCCGCTTTCCGACAGGCAGGCCATACTAGAAGCCGTCCTGCCAAAAGACGACGACCGCATCCGCCTTAGCCGCGTGTTCGATACCAGTGGGGTTGAATTCTTTCGGGCGGCTGGAAAAATGGGTCTTGAGGGGATCATCGCCAAGAAAAAATCGAGTGCCTATCTTCCCGACAGCCGTTCCAGGAACTGGCTCAAGATCAAGGCAAACCTGCGGCAAGAAGTGGTCATCGGCGGGTATACACTAAACGAGGGAAGTTCAAAACCGTTCAGCGCGTTGGTTTTGGGGGTTTACAATCACGGCAAACTTCGGTATGTGGGGAAGGTCGGCACCGGATTCAACGAAAAGTCACAGAGGGAACTGTTGCAAAAATTCAAACCGCTGGAAAGCAGCAAAATGCCTTTCGAAATGCTTCCGGATCTCAACAAACCATCCCGTTTCAGGCCCAATCCGCCCAAGGCGACCGCCACATGGCTGAAGCCCGAGCTGGTTTGCGAGGTCAGTTACCTGGAAATGAGTTCGGATGGAATCTTCCGTCATCCGTCGTTCCAGGGATTGCGGGAGGATAAGGAGGCCGCGTCGGTCGTGCTCGAGACGGTCCAAAACCCCGAAGCTTCACCTGACAGGCCAAGCGACCTGGTATCGGCACCAAAGCAGGGCCATCAGAAATCGCTTCTTAATCCCAAAGAGGAGACGCAGGTCAAGAAGGTATCGGGCCACGACCTGAAATTCACGAACCTGAGTAAGGTCTATTGGCCTGCCGAAGGGTATACCAAGCGCGACCTTTTCAATTACTATTACCAAATCTCCGAATACATCCTGCCCTATCTCAAAGATCGGCCGCAGTCGCTTAACCGATTCCCCAATGGCATCGACGGAAAGAGTTTTTACCAGAAAGACGTCAAGGGGAAGGCCCCGGATTGGGTCAGGACTTTTCCCTACACCACCAGTGACGGCGAGGATAAAGAATTCGCGGTCGGTGACGACCAGGCGACGTTGCTCTGGATGGCTTCGCTGGGCTGCATCGAGATGAATCCCTGGTTCAGCCGGATCCAACATCCCGACCATCCGGATTATTGCGTGATCGACCTCGATCCGGACAAAAACACCTTCAGCCAGGTCATTGTCGCCGCCCAACACGTGAAGAAGGTACTGGATGCGATCGGCGTACCCGGATTCGTTAAAACTTCGGGTTCGACGGGCATCCACATCTACATTCCTCTCGGGGCAAAATACTCCTATGACCAATCGCAGATGTTCGGCAAAATGATCGTGTCCATCGTGAACCGCCAACTTCCCGAATTTACATCCATAGAGCGTATGATCAAAAACCGCGGAGGTAAAATGTACCTGGATTTCCTGCAGAACCGGCCCGGTGCCACGATCGCCTGCCCCTATTCGCTGAGGCCCAAGCCCGGGGCAACCGTTTCCATGCCGTTGCATTGGGACGAGGTAAAGGAGGGACTTTCGATGCGCGATTTTACCATTAAGAATGCGGTCGCGAGGACGCGTCGGGAAGGCGACCTGTTCAAAGGTGCACTGGGCCCCGGAATCGACATGGAAGCCGCGCTTTCAAAAGCTCAAAGCCTTTTTTACTGATATATTTGCACCATGAAATCCCTTTCAGAAATACCCTTTTCCATATTGGATCTTGCCATGGTGGCGCAGGGTGGCTCGCCCGAACTGACATTTGCAAACAGCTCCGACCTTGCACAGCGCGCCGAATCATGGGGCTTCAAACGCTACTGGCTCGCCGAGCACCACAACATGGAGGGCGTGGCTTCAACCGCAACTTCCGTACTCATAGGTTTTATTGCGGGCAGGACGCGGTCCATCCGGGTGGGATCGGGCGGGATCATGTTGCCCAACCACGCACCCTTGGTCGTCGCCGAACAATTCGGGACGCTTGCCACGATCTACCCGAACAGGATCGACCTTGGCCTGGGACGCGCGCCGGGAACCGATTCCCTGACCGCACGTGCGCTTCGTCGCGACATGGCGGCCGTGATGGATTTTGAAGCGAATATCCGCGAATTGCAGAAATATTTGTCGGCCTCAAATAAAAACGGTGCCGTACGGGCTATCCCCGGTGAAGGTCTGAACATCCCCATCTGGGTCCTCGGTTCGAGCATGGACAGCGCATATCTTGCGGCATCGATGGGGTTGCCCTATGCCTTTGCAAGCCATTTCGCACCGGCGCAGCTCCTGGACGCTATTGCGGTCTACCGGGAGAATTTTAAACCCTCGGCATCCCTCGCCCGGCCTTATGTCATGCCCTGCATCAATATCGTGGCAGCCGATTCCGATGAGCAGGCCGAACGCCTGGCGACATCCTTCAAGAAATTGTTCCTGGGCATCCTGACCGGGGAAAGGAAAAAATTAGGTCCTCCCGAAAATCCGGTGGGGCTATTTGAAAAACATGAGGAAGCAGCGCTTCAACAGATGATCCGGTATTCCTTTGTTGGCGGTCCCGAAAAACTGCGCATGGAGGTCGGTCGATTCCTGGAGGTTACTTTTGCCGATGAGATCATGGTCAATTCGCCGATATTCGATCATTCTGCGCGGTTGCACAGTTATGAACTGGTCAGCCAATTGGGGCTTCGGACCTGAAACTGCCGAAAAAAATTTATTTGGAGCTGGCCCCCACCCGCCACCCACAATTTCGCCATCCCACGGCAACCGCCGGTACGACAAAACCATCGATCTCTCCATTTGCCCAATAGCACCGGCCACAATGTTTCCATCCGCGAAATCTAAGTTAGTTTAACTCCGACGGCCTTTCGAATGGGTTCTATCCCCGCGTGTCCCGCTCCCCAATCTGTTGGCGCCAAAGTGCATAATACAGCCCTTTGATTTCCAACAAATGGTCATGCGTCCCTTGCTCAATGATCCGGCCTCGCTCCAGTACAAAAATCCGGTCGGCGTGCATGATGGTGGATAGCCGGTGCGCGATCAAGATCGTCATCTGTTGGCGGCTGGCCGATATCTCGCGAATGGTTTTGGTGATATGTTCCTCGGTAATCGAATCCAGTGCCGATGTCGCTTCGTCAAAAATCAACATCCTGGGTTTGCGCAACAGCGCGCGGGCAATCGATAACCGCTGTTTCTCCCCTCCCGACAGTTTACGGCCTCCCTCACCCAGGACCGTATCCAGGCCATCCGGCGCGTTTTGGAGGATCGTCATGGCCGATGCCTTTTCCATCGCCTCGAGCATTTCGGCCTGGGTTGCGTCGGGTTTGACGAAGAGCAAATTTTCCCGGATCGTCCCAAAAAACAACTGGGTATCCTGCGTTACGAAACCCATCTGGCGGCGCACCTGATTGAACCGCAGGTCGTCGATCGATACACCGTCGTAGAGAATCTCCCCCGACACTGGCCGGTACAGCCCCACGAGCAATTTGACCAACGTGGATTTTCCCGAACCCGAGGGGCCCACGAACGCAAGCGTGTCCCCCAACCCGGCTTCGAACGTGACGTTGCGGATCGCATCGCTCGATGCGCTTTTGTGCCGAAAAACAACGTTTTGGAAAGACAGCGATGAGATCGGGCCTGCGGCGACGTATTCCTTCGGGCTGTATTCAACGGGTTTTTCCAGGATGGAATTGAGCATCGAAAGGGCAGTCTGTGCCTCGCGCCAGGAGACGATGATGTTTCCCAAATCCTGCAGGGGCCCGATAAGCGCGGTGGAAATGAACTGCATCGATATCAGCTGTCCGGGCGAGAGCACGTTCCTGAAAATCAGCCACAGGAGGATGAACAGGATCGATTGCTTGAGCAGGACCAGGATCGTCCCCTGCAGGAAACTCAAGGTGCGCATCTTCTTCACCTTGGCCATTTCGGCGATGTAGATGTCGCGGGTATGTTGCCGCAGACGCCTGATCTCGGAATAGGTCAAGCCGAGACTTTTGACCAGTTCGATGTTGCGAAGGCTTTCGGTGATCGTGCCGCTCATTTGCCGGTTCTGTCGCATCAGCGAACGTTGCAGGGTCTTGATCGAGCGGCTTAACAGGCTTGTGATTCCCCCCAGGACGATGAACCCGACAAAAAATACCGGAATCAGGGCCCAGTGCTTGGTCACGGCATACCACAGCAAAAACCCGATGCCTACCACCGAGGAAAACAGCACGTTGATGAAGGCCGAAAGGAATTTTTCGGTATCGGTTCGTACCTTGACCAAAACCGCAAGGATTTCGCCGCTGGACTGTTCCTCGAATTCCTGAAATGGCAGCCGCAACGTGTGCCGAAGCCCTTCGTTGAAAATGTCCATCCCGAAGCGCTGGACGATCATGCGAAGCACATAGTCCTTGAGCGATTGGAACAAAAGGGCCGCAAGGGCCAGGCCGATCGCCAGCACAAGCAGGTTGACGATTCCTTGTGGAAATTCCCCGCCCGAAGGTTTCAGAGCATACTGGTCTAAAATCCTACCGAAGATGATGGGATCGTACAGGGACAGGACCTGCGCAACTCCCGCGAGCAGCATGGTCAAAGCGATTTTCCACCGATAGGGCCGCAGGTATTTCCAAAAGAGGCGCATGCTTCAATATACGAAATTGCACCGATACTACCCTCGCCCAGAATAAGTATATTCGCCTCATGGGGGCTGAAATCTTCTGGAAGGCCAATTTTCGTGCTGCAGGCTTTTTTACCGCGCTGGCCATTGCGCTCGGGATCCTAGTTGGGCCCCTGCTCCCAGAGGCCGCGCCAAACAGGACGCTTGCAATTTTGGCATTCGCTGCTATCCTTTGGATGACCGAGGCCATCCCGCTGGCCCTCACGGCCGTACTCGTTCCGATATTATCAATTGCCTTGGGGCTCTTGGGCCCTGACGAATCCATCCTGCCCTTTTTCGATCCGGTGATCTTTCTTTTCATGGGAGGTTTTGTCCTCGCGGCTGCCCTCGCAAAATACGGGCTCGACGGCCTTATTGCGACCAAGCTCATGGCGCTGGCACGCGGGAACCTTTACCGCGCCTCGCTCCTGCTGATGCTGGCCACCTCCGTGCTGGCGAGCTGGATTGGCAATACGGCAACCACGACGATGATGATTCCCCTCGGACTGGGGCTTCTTTCGTCGGGGCAACAAACAAATCCGGGGCGGGAAGCGGGTTTCCTCATCCTGGGGATTGCCTATGCGGCCAATTCGGGCGGTGTGATGACCCTGATCGGAACCCCGCCCAATGCGATCGGCGCGGCCATTTTAGACCTTTCATTTGCCGAGTGGCTTTCATACGGCATTCCCGTTTTCGCCGTAACTTTTCCGTTGATGGTACTGGTCCTTACGCTTTACTTCAAGCCCGATTTGCAAGTTGGGGCCGTGCCAAAGGCAGATGTGCGGGGGCTTGCGCCCGGATCGGGCAAACTCATGGGAATCTTCGCGATGACGGTCGCCTTATGGATGGCCGAGGGAGTGCTGGCCCCTTTGCTGGGAATTGAGCACGGCTACACGGCGCTGGTTGCGGTGGCCTGCATGCTGCTGATATTTGCCTCGAAACTAATGGGCGTGAACGAAATCGTTCGCCGTATCCGATGGGACGTGCTGCTGTTGTTTGGCGGCGGGCTGTGCCTGGGCTTGGTGGTCGAGAAATCCGGCCTGGGCGGGATCCTCATCGAGAAAATCATTTCGGTGGCCGGTGGGGTTTGGCCGATGCTTTTCCTTTGGTTGCTGATGCTGTTCTGCATCGCCCTCACGGAATTCATGAGCAATACCGCCAGCGCCGCCCTTCTTTTGCCGTTGCTGTTTTCGCTCGCCGTCAGGATGGATTCCGATCCCCTGGCGCTCGTGCTTCCGGCCACATTTGCCGCTTCCTACGGATTCATGCTCCCGGTGGGTACGCCGCCCAATGCCATGGCCTACGGCACGGGTTTGGTCCCGCAAAAGGACATGCTCAGGTCGGGCCTAGTGATGAACCTGGTGTTCTCGGCCGTACTGACCGTTCTCTTCCATTTTATTTTTTAAACGGGACTTTACGGAGGATGTCCTTTAACACAAAAGCGCCCTCTCGGGCGCCTTGCTGAATCAATAATTATAACGCGTTTTCAAGAAAGTGAACAGGTTCCGCTTAAACTGCTTGTAGCGCGCAAAGTGCCCTTCGATCTCGGCCTTGAAAGCCAAATAATTTCGGGCAAAATGAGCTTCGCACTGCAGGTCCTGGCATTCATCCATCTTTCGCAAATCATTTGAAAAGTTGAGGAACTGCCGCTGGTAACCCCGGTTGTGATCCTGGATGTCGCGGATGCTTTCCTGAAGGTTGTCGTAATCGGCGGCGCTCCAGGTACCCTGTTCCTTTTGATGGGTTCCGATAAGATTGCGGTAAAAAATCAATTCGATGTTGATGAGTTCGATTTCCTGCTGCCATCGGGACAGGTCGCCGGAAAGGCCTGCGATGCCCAGATCGTCGTCTGCCAGGTTACGCGCGTTCATGTCCGACTGCTTTTAATTGAGGGTCGTCCTGACTGACATTGATGATCCTGATCGCTTGTTCGCCACCCGGAAAGCGCCAGTTCACCACATCGCCCTGGGCATACCCAAATAGTGCCAGGCCCATCGGGGCGATGATCGATAACCGGTTTTGGCGGATATTCCCGCGTTCGGGCGTGACGATCTGGAAATCGTGAAGCTTGTTTCTGGGATCCAGGATCGTCACGATTGAATTGAATCGGACAACGTCGTCCGGCATATTTTCCTGCGCGACGATCTCGGCCTCGCCAAGTTCCCTGGAAAGCCGGTCGATCGAAACGCGGTAGGAATCGTCCATGCGATTGGGTATCCGCGCGATGATTTGGCGCAGCAGCAGCATTTCCCGCTTCTCGACAATAAGTTTTTCGTATTTCATCTCGATAAGGATTAAGGGAAAATTCCCCTGTGTTTATAAGCTTTTTCTATTCGGGAGAGCGCCAGGATGTAGGCGGCGGTACGCATGTCGGTCTTTCCTTCCGATGCGATTGCGGCGACCTTTTCAAACGTTGCCGAGAACTTACGCTCGATTTTTTGCATCACTTCCTCAAGGTGCCAGATCTCCCCGGACCGGTTCTGAAGCCATTCGTAATAACTGCCGATGACCCCTCCCGAATTGCAGAGGATGTCCGGGATCACCGCAATCTCCTTCTGCAGCAAAATTGCCTCGCCTTCGCGGTCGGTCGGCCCATTGGCGCCTTCGGCCACAACCGTAGCATCGATGGAATAGGCATTTTCGGCGGTGATCTGGTTCCCCAGGGCTGCCGGGATCACGATGTCGCACCTTATGGCAAAAAAGTCATCGCGTTCCAGCGCATTTGCCCGGTTGAATCCTTTCACCGAACCACCGTTGTGCTTGGTGTAGTCAAACAGTTTGTGGACATCGATCCCGTCGGGATTGACAATCGAGGCATCGACGTCCTGCACGCCGATGAGCCTGGCGCCGTCGCGTTCCAGGAAGTGCGCGGCCCAGTAACCGACATTGCCAAATCCCTGGACGATGAACGTCTTCCCCGAAAGCTTTTCGCCGCGGCCCGCATAGAAAAGCCTGAGCGAAAGGTAAACCCCAAATCCGGTTGCCCGGTCACGGCCCTCCAGCCCTCCGAATCCTACCGGCTTTCCGGTGACGACGTGCTGGTTGAGCGAGCGTTCCGAAGGCCTCCTGGTGGACATGTAGGTATCGGCGATCCACGCCATGGTCTGTTCGGTGGTATTGACGTCCGGCGCCGGGATGTCATAGTCCGGCCCGATGTTGTCGCCCAGCGCATAGGCAAAACGCCGGGTGATGCGCTCGAGTTCGGCTTTTGAATATTTGGAGGGATCGAGCTGGATACCCCCCTTGGCTCCCCCGTACGGAAGACCGGCAAGCGCCGTTTTCCACGTCATCCACATCGCCAAAGCCCTCGTGTCGTCAATGTCCACCGACTGATGGTAGCGCAATCCACCTTTGTAAGGCCCGAGCACGTTGTTGTGCTGGACGCGGTAACCGGTGAACACTTCAATCTTACCGTTGTCCATCCGCACGGGAAAATGGACCACGATTTCGTTGTTGGTGATGGAGAGGATTTTTTTGATGTCCGGGTCGAGCTTCATCGCATCGGCCGTCCTGTTGAACTGTCCGAGGACGATCTCGGTCATGTTTTGCGGTTTCCCGCTCGCAGTTGTTATCATGGGATTGAATTAATAATGATCTCTTTCATAGTTGTCAAGGGTCAGGTTGAGCCAGTACGGCAGGTTTTTGCGGTAAAAAAGGTGTTGCAGGATCTCCGCCAGTTCATTTACGGCCGGTGTCTTGGCCAGGTAATGCGAAGCGCCCAGACGTTTGGTGTCCTGGATTTCGTACAGATCGGTCGAGGTGGAATAAATAACCACGGGAACCATGTCCAGTGATCGCATCGACCTGAAAATCATCAGGCACTCCTTACCTCCTATCGCGGGCATATTGAGATCCAGGAAAACGATGTCCGGAACATCGCCCGATTTGAGCATTTCCAACGCGTCCAAACCGTTCGATGCGTACTTGCAGCGTGCCTTTAAACCCGTTCGGGAGAGCGCAAGGGAGAAAATGTCGGCTTCGTCCGGGTCATCGTTTATA
This sequence comes from Bacteroidota bacterium, assembly GCA_023390775.1. Lineage (GTDB taxonomy): Bacteria > Bacteroidota > Bacteroidia > Flavobacteriales > Flavobacteriaceae > Flavobacterium. Next base: position 14,895 of record JAEWCF010000093.1, read on the forward strand.
AGAAGGCATTCGATGACCTGGGACTCTATCCCGGCGGGAAATGGCGAAATGAATTTTTGCATGGCCTGAATTTTTGACATGCCGCCAAAGGCAAAGGCCATACCGCTCGGTGAAATCACAATTCAACAACCTCAATTTCAATAAGTTAGGAATTAGTGCTGAAAATAATGCGCGGATACGGGCGGGGAATTCTGTTCCGGGCCGGGGAATAATTACCCGTTTTCTCGGAGTTTTGCCCGAAGCGTCTTGCGGTCGATTCCGAGGATTTCAGCCGCACGCGTCTTGTTGTTTCCGCATGAGGAAAGGACGCGCATGATGTGCTCGCGCTCCACTTCATGGAGTTGTTGGAGCGTTTCTTCGGGCGCTGCCAGCGAATATTTTAGGTTTTCCGGCAGATCGCCCACCGAGATGTCGCCGTCGCAGAGGATGACCAGCCTCTGGATCAGGTTTTCAAGTTCGCGGACATTCCCCGGCCAGGGATGCCGTTCGAGCAGGGCTTTTGCATCCGGAAGGATCGCTGGGGCCGGCCTTGAGAATTCAGTGCTGTATTTACCAATGAAATGCTCTGCCAGCGGAATGATGTCTTCCGGGCGCTCGCGCAACGAGGGTGTCCTGATATTCACGACATTCAGCCTGTAGTACAAATCCTCCCTGAATTCCCCGGCCGATACCATTTTTGCCAGGTCGGCATTGGTCGCCGCAACAATGCGAAGCGTAACGGGCCGCACCTGTTGCTCGCCGATGCGCGTGACCTCGCGTTGCTGCAAGACCCGCAACAGCCTGGACTGTACGCTGAGCGGCGCGTTCCCGATTTCGTCCAGGAAAACAGTCCCGCCATCAGCCCTTTCAAATAATCCGGGCCTTGCCTCTCCCGCTCCCGTGAATGCCCCCTTGGCAAACCCAAACAACTCCGATTCCAGCAGCGTTTCGGGCAAAGCCCCGCAATTGATCGCCACAAAAGGCGCGGCGGCAAAAGCTCCCCTGTCATGGATGGCTCGCGCGACGAGTTCTTTCCCGGTTCCGCTTTCGCCTGTAATCAGGATGGTGGCCCGGTTGTCCTTTACCCGCTCGACGATATCGACCATCCGGGCGAATAATTTTGAATGCCCGGTCATGCCGGCATATTGCGTGATTTTGGGGCTTGTCGGGCGTTCCCGGACGGTTGCCGATCCTTCGATGGACCGGCCGATCGCCGAACGGAGTTCTTCGGCCGTAAAGGGCTTGGACAAAAATTCCACCGCCCCCGCTTTTATGGAGCCGACCGCATTGTCGAGCGTCGGAAACCCCGTGACCACGAGTTTGGGTATCTGCGGATAATGCTCGCGTGCAAACCTGATGAGTTCCAGGCCGTTGATGCCCGGCATCTGAAGGTCGGTAATGATCAGGTCGATGCTCCCCGATTGGAGGATCTCGATCGCCTCACGCACCGAAGAGGCCCGATAGGTGTGGAAATCCATCGATTTGAGATGCCTGTGCAACAGCTCGAGCATGTCATAGTCATCGTCGACGATAAGCACGTTCTCCTTTCTCATCGGTCATTCGTGAATTAGCGGCAACCGAACCCGGAATACGGTTCCTCCGGGAACATTCGGGAAGGCCGAAATGTCACCGCGGTGGCTCTTGACGATGCCGTGCACCACACTGAGGCCGAGGCCCGAACCTTCGCCTACGGGCCTGGTCGTGAAAAAGGGATCGAAAATGCGGGCCCTGACCTGGTCCGGTATCCCAATCCCCTGGTCGGCCACTTCGATGAATAGGTCCTCCATTGTCGCAAATACCTTGACGGTTACCGTCGTCCCCGAAGGCGAGAACTGGATCGCGTTCACTAGCAAATTGAAAAGGACCTGGGTCAGCTGCAGCGGATCCACCTGCGCGCTGATTTCGGGTTCGTCGCAAATAAAACGATGCTCAAGGCCCGATCGCCGGAAATTGGGTTCCACAAGCGCCAACGCCTGCTCAATGATCGGTTTGATGCGTGTCGGGCGAATGTTTTGCGGCATGTCGCAGGCAAAAAACATCAGCTTTTTGACGATTTCGCGCGCATACACCGCAGCCCGCAGGACCTTTGAGGCATCCTCGCGGATCGCATCGTCGGGTGCGTTTTGGCTGAGCAGTTCCGCGTAGCCGAGTATGTTTCCCAACGGGGTATTGAGTTCGTGCGCAATTCCGGCCGTGATCTCGCCAAGGACCGATAGCCGGTGGGCCTGTTCGGCTTTTTTTTGAAGGACCTCAATTTTTTTTTCGTTTACCAGCTTTTCGTAAAATACGGTAAGTTCGTCAGCGACTTTGCGCAGCAGGAGGCGCTCGTCCTCCAAAAAATGATCGCCGGTATATCGCCTGCCCGAATAATGGACCCGCACATATCCGCGGTCCCTGTCAAAAATCGCCAATCGTTCCTCCTGGAAGACGGATTCAAAAGGGATCGGATTGCTGAAGACATGGATATCGTCCAGCCGGATCTCGGCCACGGCATCATCCGGGAACCGCCAGGCCTTCTTCATGATCAGGGTCACGTTGAGAAAAGCATCGGCCACCGACCCGCCGCCCAGCAAGGCATTGGAAATGTTGTAGAGGCAGGTCAGTTCCTTAATCCTTTCCTGGAGTTTTTCCTCGGTCGAAATCTCTATGGCAGGTTTTCCGGGCATCGAACAAAGGTAAGCATTTACCTGCTGCCTGCCTTAAGCGAGGCCATGTCGATGACAAACCTGTATTTGACGTCGCTGCGCAACATCCTTTCATAGGCCCGGTTGATGTCCTGCATGTCGATCATCTCGATTTCCGAAACGATATTGTGCTTTCCGCAAAAATCCAGCATTTCCTGGGTTTCGGCAATTCCGCCGATGACCGATCCCGCGACCGCTTTCCGACCGAGGATCATCGGGACCGTATTGAGGACGGGATCAAGGCCGCCCAGGTAGCCGACCATCACGAGCGTTCCGTCGATGCTCAAGGTCGCGATGTACGGATTGACATCGTGAACATAAGGCACCGTGTCGATGATCAGGTCAAATCGGCCGGCCGCCGCGCGCATTTCGTCCTCGCTGGTGGAAAAGATGACCTCGTCGGCGCCCAGGTCCATCGCATCGCGGGTCTTTTCGGGCGATCTTGAAAAAAGCGCCACCGAAGCGCCCAGCCCCTTGGCAAGTTTGATGGCCATATGCCCAAGGCCGCCGAGTCCCACCACCGCAACCCGGCTGCCCGGGCCCACCTTCCAATGCCGGAGCGGAGACCAGGTCGTGATGCCCGCGCAGAGCAGCGGGGCGGCGGCAGCGGGATCCAGGTTGTCCGGCATCCTGAGCACGAAGTCCTCGGTAACCACGATTTTTTCGGAATAGCCGCCATAGGTGACCGAATTTAAATGACGGTCGTGACTGTTATAGGTGCCCGTAAATCCGTTCAGGCAATACTGCTCAAGGTCCTTCCTGCAACTCGGACACGTCCGGCAGGAATCCACCAGGCAACCCACACCCACCAGATCGCCTTCCCTGAAACGGCTCACCCGCTCGCCGACGCGCGTCACCCGCCCTACGATCTCATGTCCGGGAACCGTGGGGTAAACAGTACCGCCCCAATCGTTGCGGGCAGTATGCAGGTCGCTGTGGCAGACGCCGCAGTAGAGGATGTCGATTTCGACGTCGGAGGCCGTGGGAAGCCGGCGTTCGATATTCAATTGGATAAGGTCCGCTTGGGGTGCATGGGTGCCCCAGGCCCTGACTTGGTCGTTCATGTCAATGGTTTTAGATGGAGAAAGTTACGAATTGAATTCGGCCCGATAGCCATCCGTCAGAAATTTAAAAAGAAAAAATCCACCCTGTCCCAATTGAAGATTTTGCAATGGCTTTATTTCTATATTTACGCGCCAAACAAACTGCCCCCAAATGAACGCCGAAAAGGAAAAGAAATTCCTTAACTGGTTTTTACTGAACCCCCGGATGACGGGGTTTTTGCTGTTCCTGATCTTTCTTATCGTGACCGTTTTGATGGTCTTCCAGCGCTACCTGCTCATCCAGGAAAACGATCGGCGGGAGATGAACAATATCATCCGCGTGGTCTACCACAACATTGACCAGTCGCTCAAGAATTCGGTGACCAGTGCGTTGACACTGGCCTTGACCATTGACGATGACGGCAAACCCGAAAATTTTGAGGAAATCGGGCGAAAGCTCCTCGCATCAAATCCCGGCATCGACGCCGTCCAGCTCGTCCCCAATGGAGTCATCACCCATGTCTACCCGATGGAGGAAAACCAATCGGTCCTGGGGTTTGATATCCTGAATTCGCCGCCGCACCGCCAGGAGGCGCTCAAATCCATAGAAGGCCGCAAGATGTACTTTGCGGGCCCGCTGAAACTTCGCCAGGGCGGCGTGGGCGTGGTGGGACGGCTTCCGGTTTTTAACAAGGAAAAGTTCTGGGGCTTTTCGGCGGTCATTATCAGGATGGAAACGCTCATCCGCGCATCGGGAATAAATGCAATTGACGATTCCAAATATTACTTCCAGCTTTCCAAGAGCGGCCCCGACGGTACCGAACGGTTTTTCCTTCCCGGAGAAGTCAGTTTCAAGGATGCCTATCATGAGGTCCTGTCGTTCCCGGACAGCGACTGGAACCTGTACCTGATCCCCAAAAATCCAAATGAGGCCATTCTCCAGCTCGTTCCCCTATTCGTGCTGGGCCTGATGCTCTCGGCGCTCTTTGGCGTCATGATCACGCTGATCCTGCGCAAACCCGCCGAACTGCAGAAATTGGTCTACAACCAGGCGCGCAACCTTCTCAAGAGCGAGGTGCGTTTCAAGGCGATTTTCGATCATGCGCCCATCGGAATGGCACACATTGACGCGAGGACGGGCAGGTTTGTTGAGGTAAACGACAATTTCGTATTGCTGACCGGGTATATCGGGGAGCAGCTGTCGCAGATGCAGGCTTCGGAACTGACCCACGAGGATGACCGGGCAGACGAAAAGATGCAGCTCGAGGCACTCCTTCGCGGCAAGAGCCGGGGTTTTTCGATGGAAAAGCGCATCAATACCAACCGGGGCGAATCGGTTTGGGTGAACTCGACGGTTTCCCCCCTCTGGGCATCGGGCGACACGCCAAGCACCTATATAGCGATCGTCGAGGATATTTCGATCAAAAAGGAAGCGAAGGAACGAATTTCAAAGAGCGAGGCCCATTTCAAGAGCCTGTTCGAGGATTCCCCGGTGGCTCTCTGGGAAGAAGATTTTTCGGCTGTGCGCAATCATTTGGAGGAACTGGGGCTGATGGGCCTCTCGCCCAAGTCGGTCATGACCTTTTTGCGCGAGAATCCACACGAGGTGCAAAAGTGCATTTCGCTGGTCCGGATCCTTGACGTAAACAATGAATGCGTCGTGCTCAATTACCCCAAGACCAAGCAGGAGCTCACCCAGGGCCTCACGGGCTTGCTCGACGAGGAATCCACAGCCGGCTTTATCAGGCAATTGGTCGCGATCACCTCGGGGGTCAGCGGCATTTCCATGGATACGAAGCTGCGCCGTGAATCGGGAGAGGTTTTGGACATCCATCTTCGTTGGGGCGTCATGCGCGGGTATGAAAAAACCCTGGAAAGGGTCATGATTTCGGCAGAAGACATTACGGCGCAAAAGGAATCGCAACGCATCATCAGCAATACGCAGAAACGCATCGAAACCCTTGTGAACACGGTGGACGGGATTGTATGGGAATGCGATTTTGAAACCTACATGTTCACCTTCATCAACCGCAAGGCCGAGGAAATCGCCGGATATCCGATCGAACAATGGCTGAGCGATCCGAATTTCTGGGCCTCGACCATCCATCCCGAAGACCGGGAATACGCAGTGAGTTTTTGTGCGGTCAACGCCGAAAAGCGCCGGCAGTACAGCTTCGAATACCGAATGATCCACCGGGACGGATCGATCCTATGGATACGCGACATCGTTAACGTCATCCACGAAAACGGGCGACCCGTGAGCCTTCGGGGCATCATGATCGACATCACCAAGGCCAAGGAGGCCGAACAGGACCTCAATAAATCGCTGCAACTGGTAACCGAGCAAAACGAGAGGCTTCACAATTTCTCCTACATCGTCTCGCACAATTTGCGCTCGCACACGGCCAACATCCAGAGCATCGCCAATCTCATCGAGTCGGCGGATTCCGACGAGGAGAGGCATGAGATGATCGGCATGCTCAAGACCGTATCGGGCAGCCTGAACGATACGATGGTCCACCTGAACGACCTGCTCAACATCAAGGCGAACGTCGGGCTGGGCAACGAATCGCTCAACCTGCGCCAATACATCGACAACACGCTCGCGGTCCTGCACGAACAAATCGTCGCCAAGGACGTCGTGTTGCAATACGATGTGCCGCCTTCGGTGACGGTGGATTACAACCCGGCCTACCTCGAGAGCATCCTGCTCAACCTTTTGTCCAATGCCATCCGGTACAGCGACCCGGAACGGCAACCCCGTATCTCGATTACCTGGGCAAGCCGCGACCACCGCAACACGCTGACAATTGCCGACAACGGCATCGGCATCGACCTGCAGAAAAACGGCGACAAGCTTTTCGGGATGTACAAGACATTCAACGGGAACCCCGATGCCCGCGGGATCGGGCTCTTCATCACCCGCAACCAGATCGAGGCCATGGGGGGAAGCATCACCGTGGATTCCACGCCCGGCACCGGCACTGCCTTCACGATTTTCTTCCGTTAGGAATAAGTTGTAACAAATTGCAAAAATTCTATAACGGTTTCGAAATGAAGTTGGTGAACTTTGGAAACGTCGGCTCACAGGCCGGCCCAAAGTCAAATCTATGCAGCTTAACATCAAGACCCCCGGCACAGTCGAGGAAGTGACCGCACTGCGGACCCTGTTTGAAGATTACCTCAAGATGGTTTATTGGACCGAGCGGGCACTCGTACCGGCGTTTTCACAGATGATCGGGCAGATCGCCTCAAAAGACATCGCCCGGCTTTTGATGCTGCATACCGCAAATACCAGTATTCACGGGGACAGGCTGGAAAAAATATTTTCGAGCATCGGGATCAGGGCCGAGGAAAAACGCTTCGAACCCATCGAAAGCCTCCTGAACGAAATCGAGGGGGTGGTCGCGCAAACGCAGATGGGTGCCGTCCGCGACGCCGCCATCATTGCGTTGGTACAGCACATCATCCACAGTGAAATCGCCTCTTACGGCACACTCAAATCATTTGCCCTGACGCTTAAGGAGGAAGATGTGGTGGTTCTGCTTGAGCGCAACCTAGAGGACGAAAAGGACCTGGACCTCAAACTTTCGGTGATCGCCGAAGCCTATGTGAACGACGAAGCGGCCAATAAGGAATTCTGATGAAACCGAGATCATTTCCCAAACAATCCCAGATACTGCCCGGTGAGGAATCCAAGATGACCCCGGATCCCGAAGTGATTCGGGAGGGCTACCGCGGAAGTGGGAAGCTTGAGGGAAAAGTGGCACTGATCACCGGCGGCGACAGCGGCATCGGCAGAAGCGTCGCGGTACATTTTGCCCGAGAGGGCGCAGACGTTGCGATCGCCTACCTCAAGGAGGACAACGACGCCCGCCAGACGCGGGACATGGTGCGGGCCGAAGGCCGGAAATGCATCCTGATTAAAGGTGATTTGCGAAAGCCTGCCTTTTGCAGGAAAATCGTTTCGCAAACCGTTGAGAAACTGGGCAAACTGAATATCCTGGTCAACAACGCGGCCATGCAGGTCCCCGAAAAATCAGTGAAGGATATCAGCCTCGCCAATTTGCAGGCGACCTTCGAGACCAATATCTACCCGTTTTTCCATACGGTCTCCGAGGCGATGAAACATCTCAACAAGGGCGATGCGATCATCAACACAACCTCAGTAACGGCTTACCGGGGAAGCGAGCACCTGCTCGATTACTCAAGTACGAAGGGGGCCATTGTGACCTTTACCAGATCGCTGTCTTCGATGCTCGTGGACAGGCAGATCCGGGTGAACGCGGTGGCCCCCGGACCCATCTGGACTCCGCTAATCCCGGCGAGTTTCTCCAAAGAGGAAGTCGCGAAATTCGGGCAGGACGTCCCGATGAAACGCGCGGGGCAGCCTTCGGAAGTGGCACCGGCGTATGTTTACCTCGCCTGCGAGGACAGTTCCTATATGACGGGCCAGGTCCTGCACATCAACGGAGGCGAACTCATTGGTGGATAATAACTTAACTATATAGACATGAACAAGAACCTTATTGTGGGCATCGCAGCGGGAGTTGCCGCCCTCGCCGTAGCCGGCATCATCGCGCGGCGCACCGGGGCCCTTGAGACGCTCCTGGGCAAAATCCGCGAATTGGCGGACTCGATGGAAAAATTTGACTTCGACAAATTCGGGATGGAAGACGTCATCCCAAAAGGCGAAGACCGAAATGTGATCAAGAACCTCACCCAGGCAAACTAGAAAAGCATCCCGCGGGATGCTTTTGTTTTATCTTACGATCAGTTTAAGCACCTGCGAATGGTTTGCCGTCGTGATCCGCGCCAAGTAAATTCCGCCGGGTAGGTTGATAGGCACGGCCGCTCCGTCCTGAATTTGGGTTTCCATCACAAGGGTTCCGCCGACCGAAAAAATTTGCAGGGTTCCCTGTTCGGAAAGCCCGGAAATCGCAATGTGCCCGGAAGCGGGATTGGGCGCGATCGAGAAACGGGGCGCAACGGGTGTAGCGCTCGACAGTGCAAAAGACCACGGTTGCCCGTACTGCGAACCGAAAAGATATTCGGCCAAAAGGGGATAATCGATAAACGGATTGCGGTTCATCTGCCAGGCCTGCACGACATTGTTGCGGTTCATCTCAAAATCGTCGGCGGGATCCTGCACATTCCACTGCAAAAGGCTGGCAAGGTCGGCCATTTGCCCTACCGTGGTGTCCGGCGGGTTGCCGTTGACCAGGCTCAGCCCGTTATACCGGACGGCCATATAGAACAGCGAGCGCGCCACATCGCCTTTCCAGCTTCCCGAATTGCCCGAGGGACCGTTGTAATCCGTCCCGTAATCGCGATTGCTGCGCGTGGTGTTTTCGGGGCCGTCCTCCGCCCTGATGTGGTGTGCATCCGAATGTCCCGCCAATATGTCATTTGCATCGGTGGGAGCAAAAACATTGATTCCGTCGGCGGTGGAAGAAGTCGCGTCGGCAAATCCCCCGCGCGATTGCGGGAAGATATGTTCACGGTTCCAAAATCCCACGCTGCTCGAGGTGCTCTGGAATTTGTATTTGGCCCTCGGCACCTCGACATACATCAGCCAGACCTCATTGCTGTTGAGCGGGTTCTGGTCGGCCTGTTTGAGGATGAGCTCGGCGTCGCCATACGTGTGTTCGCGCACAATTGCCGGATCGGCGATGATGGCCTGAAGCGCGGCCCGCAATTCCTCCCCTGCCTTTCCTTCCAGCGAAGAATAATATCCGGCCGGCGCGCTCGAGGCGACGATGCCGTAAGTAGGATTGGTGGGCGTGCCCCATGGCGAAGTCGTAAAGTCGTTGTCAATGACGCGCACCTCTACAAAATCGTTCAGGCGATTATAACCCGAAGGCAAGGCGCCAAAACGCACGATGGCGAGTTCGTCGCCGTCATCGGTCGAATCGTCAACCAGGTTCACCACCACGCTCGCCGACTGGCTTCCCGCGGGGATCGTAACCTGCTGGTTGGTGGAATAATCGGCCGAATTGAATGTCCCGTTGCTCAGCAAAAAATTGAAGGTCAGGTCGGCCGAAACCGATTGTTGCGCGGTGAAGGTCACGGTAAATGAACCGCCTTCGCCCAGTAGCGCAGTGGAGACCGCGATCGAGAGACCGTTGAAGGTAAAGCCGCTGCCATCGTTGTGCGCACCGGGAGTCGGAGCCTTGACTTCATACGTGCCGTCGGGTTTGCGCTGGATGGATTGCGTGGTGCCCAAACCGTTGATGTTTTCGTTGACCTGAATCGTTTCGCCAAGCAGGTTCATGAGCTCGGTCGCTGCGGGGTCGCTGGTGTCATAAACCAATGCATCCACGAGGTTTGCCGTTGTTGCAAGCGTGCCATCGGGAAAGTCCGAGGGGTTCCCCAAATATAGCGCTACGGCATCGGCGCCATTTTGAATGATGCTCGTGGAGAAAAGCCTTTCGGGAACGGGTGAAACGCCGGAGTTGCCAATCAGCACCAGGCCATTGACATCGGTGACCAGCCCATCCAAATCGAGGGTGAAATAGCTTCGGTTTCCCGTACTCGAGGTCCCCGATCCATTGTAAAGGACCAGGACATAACCGTCAAGCGAAAAACCGGGAGTCTCGCTGCGGAGTTCGATGAATTCCTTGTCATCGGTGCTAGGCGTGTCCGAATCGAGTTCGTTGATCACGACCTGCGACTGCACGCACCAGGCCGAACAGAGCAAAACAGGCAGTAAAAATTTTTTCATAGCGTAGGTTGAACGGGCAAATGTACGCGATGTTTTTGCGCGCCGGAGGGATGAATCGATAAAAATTCGCCGGCGGAATGTTAAATAAATCAGGACATTGCGGGAATCGCGTACTTTTGCGCGAAATTTTTTTTTATGAGAAAAGTTGCCGAATACCGAAGCCTGCTGGGTGTTGACAAAGATGCCAAACTCACCGAACTGAAGAGCATTTACCGGACCTCCATGAAGGCTTGGCACCCGGACCGTTTCCATGGGAATCCCGAAGGGCTCGCGCAGGCTGAGGAAAAAAGCCGCGAAGTCATTGAGGCCTACCATTTCCTGGTCAGCATAAATCCGGAGACGCTGCAACTTGAACTCCCTCAGTACCGCGCCACCATTGCGTCGGCCAACATCCTCGACTATCAATACGACGCCGCCCGGCTCAAGGTGTCGTTCAGCGACGGTAGCGTTTATGAATTCCTCAGCGTTCCCAAGGCGACCTATATCAAGATGATCAATGCCGATTCGCCCGGCCGTTTCGCCAAACGCCACATTTACGGCAATTTCCCCTATCGCAAGGTTTCAAACGCCGAATAGGTTACATTTGCGGTAAACCCCTGCAATGGAAATACTGGCTTACTGCTGTGCGCTCGTGATAGGGCTGATCATGGGCCTTTCGGGCGCGGGCGGGGCGATCCTGACCGTCCCGGTGCTGGTGTACCTGGCCATGATTGAACCCGTGACGGCCACCGCTTACTCGCTTTTCATAGTGGGCGCGACATCGGCTTTCGGGACCTTTCAGAACTTAAGGAAAGGCACCGTGGTCCTGCGCACGGGCCTGTTGTACGCCCTTCCGTCGATCGCGGGTGTTTTCCTCGCGCGGAGGCTCCTTCTGCCTGCCTTGCCCGAAATATTATTTTCGACCGGAGATTTTGACCTGACCAAGGGTTCCCTGCTCATGGTCGTCTTTTCCCTGCTGATGTTCTTCGCCGCGATCTCGCTTTTGCGCAAACCCGGAATCGGCCATCCTGGCGGTAAGAAGAACCCGGTCGCGTTGGGGCTGAAGATTTTCCTGGCGGGAATCGTCGTGGGCCTCGTGGGTGCGGGCGGAGGCTTTCTTTTTGTGCCGATGCTGATTTTCGTCGCGGGATTGCCGATGCGAAACGCGGCCGCAACTTCCTTGCTGATCATTGCGCTCAATTCGGCGGTGGGGTTCGCCACAAGCGCCACCCTGATCGATTGCGACTGGATCTTCCTGACGGTCTTCAGCGTCATCGCCATCGCGGGCATCCTGATCGGAATTTCGTTTAGCCAAAAAGTAAACGACGCAAGACTCAAACGCGGTTTTGGATGGTTCGTGCTTGCGATGTCTTTCGTGATCTTTTCCACCGAGGTCGTTCTCCCGTTCATTTATTCGTAATTTTGCAAAAACCGATACCATGAAAATCGAGCAGATATACACCGGATGCATTGCCCAGGCCGCTTATTACCTCGAAAGCGAAGGCGAGGTTGCGATTTTTGACCCGCTTCGGGAAACACGGCCCTACCTCGAGCGCGCCGGGGCATCGGGTGCCACCATCAAGTATATTTTTGAGACCCATTTCCACGCCGATTTCGTATCGGGACACCTGGACCTGGCCAAAAAATCGGGCGGCACCATCGTCTACGGACCCACCGCCAAACCCGAATTCGACGCGTTGATCGCCACCGACGGCCAGGAATTTAAGATAGGGAAATGCACCGTGCGAGCGATCCATACGCCCGGGCACACCCTGGAATCCACCTGCTACCTGCTGATTGACGAGCAAGGGCAAATGCACGGGATCATCACCGGCGACACGCTGTTCATCGGGGATGTCGGGCGGCCGGACCTGGCGCAGGAACTCGTCTCGGAACTGACCCAGGAAAAGCTCGCGGGCATGCTGTATGATTCCCTCAGGTCCAAGATCATGACCCTTCCGGACGATCTGATCGTCTATCCCAGCCACGGTGCGGGAAGCGCGTGCGGCAAGAACATGAGCAAGGAGACGACCGATACGCTCGGAAACCAGAAAAAGACCAATTATGCCCTGCGCGCCGACATGACCCGCGAGGAATTTACCGACGAGCTCCTGAACGGGCTTGGCACCCCTCCGGCCTATTTTCCGCAGAACGTGTTGCTGAACATCAAGGGTTACGACAGCCTCGATACCGTGCTGGATCGAAGCCTGGTTGCGATGGGTCCGGCGCAATTCAGGGCGGCCGCAGAGCAATCACAGGCCGTTGTCCTGGACGTGCGGCATGAGTCGGAATTTGTGCAACAGCACATTCCGGGATCCATCTTCATTGGCATCCAGGGCAATTTTGCGCCCTGGGTCGGCGCCTTACTGATGGACGTCAAACAGCCTATCCTGCTGGTTTCGCCCGCCGGAAAAGAAGAAGAGGTGGTCACCCGTCTTTCGAGGGTCGGCTTCGACAATGTCCTGGGTTATCTTGACGGTGGCCTCGAACGATGGACAGCGGTCGGATTTGAAACCGATAGCATTGTCTCGGTCTCGCCCGAAATATTCGCAGATGCCCTTGAGGCTGGAGCAGCGGTGGTCGATGCCCGAAAACCCGGCGAATTTGAGGCGGAACACGTAAAGGGTGCGATCAATCTTCCGCTGGATGATGTCAACCGTAACTTCCGACAGGTTCCCGATAAGCCGTTTTACCTGCACTGCGCGGGCGGATACCGGTCGGTGATCATGGCCTCGATCCTCAAGGCACGCGGCATTCACAACATGATCAACGTGGAAAAAGGCATGTCGGGCATCCGTCAGACATCCGCGCCGCTCACCGCCTTTTCCTGTGCTGGAAAATAACGTATTTTTTTGATTCGTCATAAGGCGCAATAGCGGTAATTAAATACTTTTGCACCGAATATAACCAGATATAAAATGAGAAAGTGTTTCGTACTGCTGCCGGCCGCGGCGCTCCTGATTTGCTGCAGTAAGGCATCGGACGGCGAATTTACCGTAACGGGAACCGTCAATGGCGTTGCCGACGGTAAAAATGTGTTTCTTGAGAAAAACGACGAGCAACGCGGGCTTGTGGCCATCGATACGGCGGTTATCAAGAACGGAAAATTCGAATTTCAGGGCAAGGCCGGGGAACCCGAGATGCATGGAATCCAGGTCGAGGGCATCCAGAACAAGTCTTATATCATCCTGGAAAGCGGCGACATCAATATCGAAATCGACAAGGACAGTATCTTCAAGAACAAGCTTACGGGGACCTATAACAATGAGCAGCTCACTGCCTTCAACGACCTGAGCGCAAAGATTTCTAAAAAGGTGCGCGCGTTCGAGAAAAACAACACCCAGAAACTGATCCTGGCGCAAAACGAAAAGGATTCGGCCACCATCAAAAGCCTGCAGTCGCAGTATCAGGCACTCCAAAAGGAAATGGAGACCAGCACCTTCAAATATATAGAAGAGCATCCAAAGGCGTTCATATCGGCACTTTTGATCCAGAGCATGTTTAACATCTTTGAACCGCCGATGGAACGCATCGAGAAATATTATGCCGCGCTTTCCCCCGAGCTTCAGAAGAGCAAGGTGGGACGCGACATCGAAAAGAAAATCAATGAATTCAAGGTTGTCCAGGTGGGGCGCCGCGCACCGGATTTCACGGCTCCCGATCCAAGCGGAAAGCCGGTCTCGCTCAAACAATCGATGGGCAAACTGACCATCATTGACTTTTGGGCTTCATGGTGCGGGCCTTGCCGCAAGGCAAATCCGGAACTCGTTGCGCTTTACAAAGAATTCCACGATAAGGGACTGAACATTATTGGAGTGTCGCTCGACAAACCGGGCCAGGCCGACCGCTGGAAGGAAGCGATCGCCAAGGACGGGCTCACCTGGACGCAGGTCTCGAACCTCAAGGAATGGTCGGACCCGATTGCAGCCAGGTACGGCGTGCAGGCGATCCCGGCCATGTTCCTAGTAAACGAACACGGGGTTGTGGTCGCCAAAGACCTGCACGGAGCGAAATTGCGCGAAAAAATCGAGCAATTCTTGATCAAAAAAGCGCCTGCAAAACAGTAATACCGGCCTAAAGCGGTTGAGGGCAGCACATTAGCCCGCCAAAAAATAATATTGCCGCATTCCGGGCCAGTCCCTATATTTGCGGCAGCCGGGGAGATACTCAAGCGGCCAACGAGGACGGACTGTAAATCCGTTGGGAAACCTTCGCAGGTTCGAATCCTGCTCTCCCCACAAGAAAGAATCTCTGTAAAAATTTTTATCCAAGCTCGCTTGAGTAAAAATTTTGCGGAGATTCTTTATTATTGGGCCACCCCTCCCAGGATCACGTAAGTAATCCTGCTCTCCCCACAAGAAAAAGACCCGATATATTTTTTGTCCAAGTTCACTTGAGCAAAAAATATTGAGGGTCTTTTTTTATTGGGCCACCCCTCCCAGGATCACGTAAGTAATCCTGCACCGTGGCCCAATAAGTACATCACTTTACCTATATCTTTCTTCAAAGTTCACTTGAGCAAAAAATATTGAGGGTCTTTTTTTATTAGGCCACCCCTCCTAGGATCACGTAAGTACTCCTAAAAATCGACGAATGTCCAATGACAAATGACGAACGGAGCTACATTCTTTCAAATTTGCATGTGAGGAAATTTTTATCTTCCCTTCCAAATACGTGATTCGTTTACCTCAATTCCATGACGAATGTCAAATGTAAAATGACACACGAGGCGAAGCCGAACTGAGCGAAGCTAAATGACCAACAAGCATCTTCGTTTAAAATTTGCATGTGAGGAATTTAAATCGTCCCTTCCAAATATGTGATTTGTTTACCTCAATCCAATGACGAATGTCGCATGTCAAATGTCGAATGTCACACGAGGCGAAGCCGAACTGAGCGAAGCAAAATGACCAACAAGCATCTTCGTTTAAAATTTGCATGTGAGGAAATTTTTATCTTCATTTCCAAATACGTGATTCGTTTACCTCAATCCCATGACGAATGTCAAATGTAAAATGACACACGAAGCGAAGCCGAACTGAGCGAAGCTAAATGCAGAATGATGCTACTTCAAATGATCAAGCGTCAACCGAATTGCGAAAATGAAACTGAATGCTGATCCCTTACTGCTGATAGCTGACTGACGACTGACGACTGACGACTTGCTGTAAAATAAATTTGTCTATATGTAAAATATACTTTACATTTGGTCAAAATAATTTTACAATGAAATCAACTTTCCTATTTCCCGCACCCTTTCGTAAACTTGGCTGGCTGCTTTTCATTCCCGCATTGTTGGCGACCCTGTTTTTGCGCATCGTTCAAACCGAAACTTCGACAGAGATCCCACTTCCCGTCTTTGCGGTTGCCTCGGGCGAGATTCTGTCAAAACCGCAGTTTTTCACATTCATCGAAAATGACGTAACCGACGAAATCCTTATGTCCATGATCATCATTGGGGGGATTCTGGCGGGATTTTCCAAATTACGTCACGAAGATGAACTCACGGGCAGAATCCGCTACGAAAGTTTGGTGTACGCAGTTTACCTCAATTTCGCGGTGATGCTCGCCGCGACGCTCTTCATCTACGGCACTTACTACTTCGACGTCCTGCTGGCGAACGTTTTTACATTGTTGTTTTTCTTTCTGCTCCGGTTCCAATTCAAGTTGCATCAACTCAATAAAATTCCGGGCGATGACCAATAAACTCAAGATCCTGCGGGCAACGGTCGATGTATCGCAACAATCCCTCGCCGATTCCATCGCGGTCAGCCGCCAGACCATCAATGCGATGGAAAAGGGAAAGTATGTCCCCTCGACTGTACTGGCCCTCAAACTCGCGAAATTTTTCAAGGTGCCGGTGGAGGAAATATTCGCGCTGGAGGATTCGGATTGATGCTAAATAATTGCAAATAAAGGATTGACATAACGGCCGGATGCGTTAAATTACGTGGAAAAGGTTTTTATGCAGGACTTAATAAAAATCGACGCCTACCACTTTTTCCTGCTCGCCTTCGGTGCCATTGCACTGCTGGCCGCCACCATTCCGCATGTCCTGAAGAACCGGCCGGTCACGGCGCCCATCATCTACGCGTCAATAGGCGGAATCCTCTACTTTACCGGCCGAAATTATGAAATGGTCAGGATTTTCAATAATCTTGAGGTCATCCTCAGGTTGTCGGAATTCGTCGTGATCGTCGCCCTTACCGGGGCCGGATTAAAGATCAAGCGGCCGTTTGCGGCACACACCTGGAAATTCGCCCTTCCGCTATTGCTCGTGACGATGCCGCTCACCATATGGGCAACCATGGTTTTGGGTCAGTGGGCATTGGGGCTCGCACCCGCGTCGGCACTGCTGTTCGGCGCACTGATCTCGCCCACCGATCCGGTCCTTGCGGCCGACATACAGACCACTTCCCCCAGCCAGAAGGACCACTCCCGTACCCGGCTGGCCCTAACCGCCGAAGCAGGTTTCAACGACGGGCTCGCCTTCCCCTTTACCATCCTGGCAATATATCTGGTGACCAAAGGCCCGGATGTATCGGCCTGGCTGGCAGATTGGACCGTGGTGGAAGTCGTTTACAGGATAGCGGCGGGCTGTGCGGTCGGCCTGGCGCTGGGCTGGATCCTTTTCAAAATCATTTTTGGGCTTACCCGAAAGGACCAGCATTCCAAGATCAGCCGGGGGATATTGTCACTTGCCCTCACCCTGCTCCCGTATGCGGTCACCGAAATGATCGGCGCCTACGGGTTTATCGCGGTCTTTGTTGCGGCATGCACCTTTGGAAACAGTGAACGCCACGCGGAATACATGGACAGCCTTCACGATTTTTCCGAAGAAATAGAACACATCTTCATCGCCCTTTTATTCGTGATCATCGGCGTGTACGTCGCGGCGTACCATCGGGAACTTGCCCAATGGGAAATCGTCCTGACGGCGGGTACCATCGTTTTCGTGATCCGGCCAATTGCGGGCGCGCTGGCCCTGGCGGGAAGCGGGCTTACGGCCTTTGAGCGGTTTTTCCTCTCGTTTTACGGTATCCGTGGGATCGGATCGATTTTCTACCTGGCTTATGCGCTGCAAAAGGCGCCCTTTCCAAATTCGGGAGTCTTGGTGCAGGCAACGGCCGCGACCATCATATTGTCGGTGGTGGTGCACGGCATCTCGGCACCGGCGGTAATTTCCAGGCTTAACGAGATTGACCGGGGCCCGCTGTTTTCCCGAAACGCGATACGCCGTCCAAAAGCCAGGCCTCGTAAACCTTGATATCCGGCGTATAGGAAACGGGCGAATTGAGGCTGTTGCCTTCAAGGTCGGTCAGGACATAATACGGTTGGGTGTTCGTGCGGTATTTGGTGATCATGAAATCGGCCCACTTGTTACCCACGGTCTTGATGCGTTTTCCGGTCTCCGCCGATGTGAACTGTTCGTTTTCAGGAAGTTTTCGCTTGTCATCGACATAAAGCGAAATAATGACCAGCTTGTCCCGAAGCAACGCCAGTACCTTGGGATCGGACCAGACGTTATTTTCCATCTTGCGGCAGTTCACGCACGCATATCCCGTAAAATCGAGCATCACCGGCCTGTTCACCTGCCTTGCGTAGGCCATTCCCGCTTCGTATTCGGTAAAAACGGGCAGCCCGTGAGGACCGGCCTCGGCACCTGGTGGCAGATCGGGTTCGGAAACTGACTGTGACGCGCCCACGCCAAAAGGGCTTTCGCTGTAGGTAGGCGGAGGCGGAAAGGCACTGATGAGTTTGAGCGGCGCGCCCCACAATCCCGGAATCATATAGACCGTAAAGGACAAAACCAAAAGCGCCAACGAAAGCCTCCCGACCGAAATATTCTGCAACGGCGCGTCGTGCGGCAGGTTTACCTTGCCCAGGAGATACAACCCCCAAGTTCCGAATATCGCGATCCAGATCGCCAGGAAAACCTCCCTTTCGAGTAAATGGAGTTGCAGGACCAGATCGGCATTGGAAATAAATTTTAGGGCCAGTGCGAGCTCGAGGAAGCCAAGGGAAACCTTCACGGTATTGAGCCAGCCGCCCGATTTCGGCAGCGAATTGAGCCATCCCGGAAACATCGCGAAAAGCATGAACGGAAGCGCAAGTGCCGATGAAAACCCGAGCATTCCCACGAGCGGCGCGACCCCGCCCCGTGACGCCGATTCAACCAAAAGCGTCCCCACAATCGGCCCGGTGCACGAAAACGATACGATTGCCAGGGCCAGGGCCATGAACAGGATCCCGACGATGCCACCGCGATCCGCCTGGCGGTCCACCTTGTTGGCCCAGGAATTCGGCAGCACGATCTCGAACGCGCCCAGAAATGAAAACGCGAACACGATCAAAATCACAAAGAAAATCAGGTTGAACCAGACATCGGTGGAAAGTTCGTTCAATGCCTCGGCACCGAAGATAGCGGTGACCAATGAGCCCAGGACCAGGTATATAAGAATAATCGAAATACCGTATATCAAGGCATTGCGCTTGCCCTGTGCCGGCGTCTTGCTCTGTTTGGTAAAAAAGCTCACGGTCATCGGGATCATCGGGAAGACGCAAGGCGTCAACAGCGCGGCAAACCCGCCCAGGAAAGCGAAGAAGAAGATCCCCCAAAGCGAATCACCCGTTTCGGCAGCGGGGGCCACGGGGGGTGCTGGGGAAATTTCGGGACCCGGCGATGGTGCCACAGCCGGCGCCACAATGACCGAATCGACTTCGGCAGTCGCCGGGCCGGCCATTGCAGGCTTTTGCGGAACGGGCAGCGTGAAGCTGAAGTCCTCTTCCTGGTTGATGCAGACTTCCTTGCAGACCTGGTAATTGATGGTCCCCGAGACCTTGCCGTCAAACCCCGCCAGGAGCCTGATGCGTTGCCTGAGCGAAAAGGTCTTCTCGAAATAGTATTCTTCAACCTCGAAAATATCGTTGTACTGTTTTTTGTATGCCGATTCCTTCGCCTTTCCCACCGGCTCGAATCGTCCTTTGGCATTCTCCCATGAAAATTCCAGCGGGAGCGGTCCACCGTCGGGCGTGAATTGCGAATAGACGTGCCAATCCGGATCGATGGCCGCCTCAAAAATCAAGGTGTATTCGGTATCGCTGACTTTTTCGGTTCGCATTTTCCATTGGACGGGGTCGAGAACCTGCGCATAAATGCTGAACGAGGAAAGGAAAAAAAGGAAAAGTTGAAGTTGTTTGATCATGATTCTATCTGCAATATATGGGGAGTGTCTTTCGTTGCACAAAACCGCCGGTCCTGCCGCAGGCCCACGACCCAGATAATATCGGGGCCGGTTGTCAGGACCCATGTTCCGGGCCGATCAGCAAGGGAAATCTTCTCGTCCCTAAGAAATTTTGAAAGGGTTTTCCTGCCTTCCATTCCGGCCGGGTAAAAATAGTCACCTTTACGCCACCTTCGCAATTTTAACGGAAATTTAATCCGGTCGGCATCGACAAAGATGGTCCGTGCCGATGCCTGCCCAATGGTGGTAACCGTAAGGATGTTTATCGCTAGCGGGTTTTGTATTCCCGATTCCCCCACGTCGAACTCGGATTCGTCGGCAGAGGCTATCGCGCTCAGTACCAGGGTTTCCCGGTCGCGCACCAAATCGTATCCTTTACCCAAAATCCGCTTGCCGGATTCCGCCTGCGGCAACCTGTAGATATCGTCCCAGGCGGTGAAGCCGTAATCCTTCAGCCAAAAATGGAGGTAAGCCGGATAGTCCGGTATGCGCAAAAGATCGGCGATCCGAAAAAGCGTGTGGTTTTCCTTCTCGATGACGACCTGTCCCCAGGCCATCACGGCAGCATCGCGCACCATCGCTCTGGCCTGTTGCAGATGCTCAAGGGTATTGGCAAACGAGGATTCAAAGTTACGGTTCAGCGATTTGAGCCGAGGAACGATTTCGTGCCGGACCGCATTGCGAACGTACATCGGGGAGCCATTGCTTGAATCTTCGCGCCATTGAAGCCCTCGCTCCGACGCATACCGGTAAATCCGTTCCCGTGTGAACCGCAACAGCGGCCGCAGGATCCTGCCGTTTCGGGCGGGGATTCCGGTCAGGCCGTCAAGGCCGGTCCCGCGTGCAAGGTTGATCAAAAAGGTTTCGAGGGTATCGTCGAGGTGATGCGCGGTCAGGATGAAGGAATAACCATGTGCATTGGCCAGATCCAGGAACCATTTGTATCGCAGGTCGCGCGCCGCCACCTGGATCGAGAGCTTGTAATCCTCGGCAAATTGCCTGGTATCGAATTTCCCCAGATGCAGCGTTAGTTTGCGTTCCCCGGCAAATTCACGCACAAAACGCGCATCCGCCGTGCTCTCCTCCCCGCGAAGGGAAAAGTCGCAATGGGCAAGGGCAATATCCAAATCCGATTCCAGGCAAAGCGAAACAAGCGTCATCGAATCGATCCCGCCGCTCACCGCGACCAGGATCCTGGCTCCAAGCAGTTCGGGAAAATTTTGCGCGACATGTTGCTGGAATTCCGCGAGCATGCCCAAAGGTACGCAATTTCAGCCGCCCAGTACGCGCATCATCGCCGAGGCCTTGACCATGCATTCATCGTATTCGCGCATCGGGTCGGAAAGGTGCGTGATGGCGCTCCCCACGTGGAAGGACGCCGATTTGGATTCGCAGTCGTAGGCGATGCTGCGGATCACGACATTGAAATCGAAATCGCATTCCGGCGTCAGGTAGCCCACGGCACCGCTGTAGATTCCGCGGCGGCTCGGTTCAAGTGCATCGATGATCTTCATGGCCGATATCTTTGGGGCGCCGGTCATGCTTCCCATGGGGAAAGTGGTTTGGAGAACCTCGAACGCCGATACGCCGGAGCGCAACCGCGAAGTCACCGTCGAAATGAGTTGATGAACCTGTTTGAAGGTATGCACGCCGCACAATTCCTCCACCGCAACCGAACCCTTGTCGGCCGTCCTGGAGAGGTCGTTGCGGACCAGGTCGACGATCATGATATTTTCCGAACGCTCCTTAGGGTCGGCGGAGAGCCTCTGCGCATTTGCACTGTCAATCGCGTGATCCGGATGACGTGGCGCGGTTCCCTTGATGGGCTGGGAAATGCATTTGTCGCCTTCTTTCCGGAGGAAACGTTCCGGGGAAGCCGACATCAGAAAGAGTTCGCCCATTCTCAGGAATGCCGAAAACGGGGCGCTTGATATCTGGTTTAACGAAAGATAAGTGCCGACGGGATCCAGATCGCCCTCCGCCGTGAATTCCATGCAGAAGTTTGCCTCGTAAATATCCCCGAGCGCAATCCGCTCTTGCATTTCCGCAACGCGCTCAAGGTACTGTGACCGGCTGATTTTTGGGCGTGGGGCAAGGCCCGGCGACGATGGGAGTGGCAATGGCATCGACAGGATTTGGTCGACATCGGCAGATGCAAGGGGCAGATCGTCAGGAAAATACAGCAATTCAAGCGAATCCCCGCGCAGGATCATGAGCCTCCGGGGCCGGAAAAATTCCAGATCGGGAAACCCGACCGTCAAGGGCTGGCCCGAATGCAGGTCCTCAAGCCCGTTCTTGAGGTCATACCCCAAAAAACCGAACGACCAATCGCCGTGTCCGAGGTGGAAATCCTCCAGTTTTTTAAAAGCGCCGTCAAAACCCGAACGTACCCAATCCAGTGCATCGGCCGCTATGAGGAAATCAAAGGATGAATATTTTTGCCGGTGGGAATTGGAATCCAGGCAAACGGCATGTCGGAACTGCGATGCCCATAGCACGGCGCGCGCCTTGAAACCGTCGACATCGTGAAGGGGAACGATCCGGGAATACCGCATCAGTCGAGTTTGACAAGCCAAAGGTCCCCTCCCCCGCGGTTGCCGGGAACATCGCCGTCGGAACTTTGCGATTCGCCCAGGATCACCAATCCATTTTGCAGCGGAAGCGCATCAGTGGCCTGGTCGATCCCCGATCCGCCAAATGTTTTTTGCCAAAGAATCCCGCTTGCCGGGTGCACGTCGATCGTAAACGCCCAAAAATCGTTTTGGCCCATCGACGGTCCGTTCACCGCCCCTCGCGTGTCCCCCGAGAGCAGGTATTTCCCGTTCCAGCGCCTGATTGAGGAAGCGGCGTCGAATTCGGTTGTCCCGAACGACTTCTCCCATAAAAGATGCCCGTGGTCGTCAATATGGATCACCCACGCGTCGAAATTTCCGATGGGGGATGAAACATCGCCATTGGTACTGTTGGAGCGCCCCGCGACCATGTAGGAATTGTAGCCCGTGTTGACGATGGCGAAGGCCTGGTCGATCCCGCTGCCGCCATAGTTTTTCTTCCAGTGCAGCATGCCGTCCGGGTGCAGTTTGATGACCCAGTAATCATAGCTGCCGCGGCTGTCTTCGATATCGAAATCGGTGCTTTCGGTATAGCCCGCCATCAGGATCCCGCCGTCATCGGCCTGTGCGATATCGTTTACCCGATCGTTCATCGTACCGCCAAAATACCGGTACCACTGCAGGTTTCCCTGCGCGTCGAGCTTGATCCCGAAATACTCCCCGACCCCGTGAAGGCTGCCTCGCATCTCGTGCCCCGGGCCCTGGTTCCCCATTCCGTTGTCGTCAATGCCCGCATAATCGGCATAACCGGCAATGAAAAATCCGCCATCGGAAGTCGCGATAATCTTGTGCGCGTGATCGTGGCTCATGAAGCCGTAATTTTTAGCCCAAAGGATGTTGCCGTCGATATCGATCTTGCTGATGAGGAAATCGTGCATACCCAAATTACCGGGCAATTGGCCGTCGCTGCTGCCACTATAGCCACTGATGGCATAATGCCCGTCGGGAGTGGCAACGATGCTGGTCCCATAATCGTCCGCCGAACCGCCCAAGGTCTTGCTCCACATCTTGTTTCCCTCGGCGTCCAGGCGGATGAGCCAAGCCTCGGTGCCGGTATGTTGGGGATCGATGTCGCCGTCGCCGCTGTCCGTGTAGCCGATCGCGATCAGTCCGCCATCGGGGGTTGACGCCGCATTTCCGATGAATTCGTTTGCCGATCCGCCGTAATTTTTGCTCCAGGAAACTTCGCCCGCAAATCCATTGTCCGGCAACGAACGGTTATCGTCGGAACAGGCAATCGCCAGCAGGCCCGCCATGACGGCCAGGATTTTCATCGCACGATCAGTTTTTTGGAATCGGAACCATTGATGCGCACCAGGTAGACTCCGGGCGAGAGGCCGCGAATATCGAGGGTTGCCTCAGTGGATGCCGGAGCGTAGCTCTTGACCCGCTTGCCCGGCATATCGAATATTTCCACAAGTTCCATCGGTACCGATGAACCGCTGAGGGTTACCGATTCTCCGGCCGGATTTGGGGACATCACAAACTTTTGCGCGGCATTTTCGCCCACCGATAGCGCGTCGCCTTTGCGGACGATGAACAGCCCCCGGTCAATATCACTGATGATCACGCTGCCGCTGGGAAAATACGGGTAATTGCTCCAGGCGCCCTGGAAAGAGGCGCTGTCGTCCTGCGGATAGGTATCAAAAAAACCGATTTCCTGCATGACGTTGTTGGCGATCCCGTCGGTGTCGATCAGGCGAAGGCCCGCCGTATAATTGGCAAGGTAGAACTCGCCCGGCTTGGTGTAGCCGTTGTGGTCGATCGCTTCGGTTGGACCGATGTACTGCATCTTCAGGGTGGGTGCATCGAGGTCGGTCATGTCAATGACCAGCGTGCGGGAATTGAACCCGAAATCGAGTTCATCGATCTCATCGCCGAGTATCCAATATTTATGGTCGGTCGTGAACCATCCCTGGTGAGTATAACTCGTATTGGGATAGGTGAAAGTGGACAAAAGGACGGGATTGCTCTTGTTGGTCACGTCCACGATAATCACCTTGTTCTCGTTGGCCCCTACGAAAATTTCCTTGCCGAGATGCTGCGTGTCCGGCCCGATGTAGTTCACCACCTGGCCGTCGTGCGTGTAGTCCTGCTGTGGATAACCCATGGCCAGGGACGGGCTTTCGGGATTCTGGATGTTGACTACGTGTACCCCGCCGCCAAAGGTGTTGCTGCCGAAGCAGTACGCGAACCCCGTTTGCTCGTTGATGGAAATGGTGTGGCAGTTGCCGAACCCCGTGTAAAGTGCATCCGGAGCGAAAACCTGCGGGAAAGTTACGTTCCGGAGGCGCGTCAGGTCAAAGATCTGCATCCCGTGCCCGGTGGCCTCCGATACGATGAAACAGTAATTGTTATAGACCTTCATTTCCCGCCACCAACTAGAGACATTGTTGGTCGAATTTACCTTTCCCTTGTAAACGGGAGTGGCCGGATTGGTGATATCCACGAAGGCCGTGTGGGTCGAACAGCCCATGATGGCGTATTCCTTTCCGTCAAGCGGGTCGGTCCAGCCCCAGCAGCTGCTTCCCTCGGTATTGAAGGTGCCGCCCATCTGCGGAAAATCGACGCGTGCCATCAGATCCATGTTGTTGCAGGGATAGATGCCGGCCATTCCGCCGTTGCAAGGTGTCTGCGCCGATGCAAAGAGCCCGGTCAATAGTGATAACAGTAAAGTTCTTTTCATAGCCATGGAAATTATGCGTGTATCGAGCGGTTGTCGGTCGCGGCGAGCGCGGCTTCCTTGACGGCTTCGGCGTAAGTCGGGTGCGCGTGCGACATGCGGGCGATGTCCTCGGCAGACGCGCGGAATTCCATTGCGGTCACGGCCTCTGCGATCAGGTCGGCCACGCGGGCCCCGATCATGTGGACGCCCAGCACCTCGTCGGTCTTGGCATCGGCCAAAATCTTGACGAATCCGTCGGTATCCATCGAGGCGCGCGAACGGCCCAGCGCCTTGAACGGAAAACTCCCCGATTTGTATTCGACGCCTGCTTCCTTAAGTTGTTCCTCGGTCTTGCCTACCGAAGCTACCTCGGGCCAGGTGTAGACCACGCCGGGGATCAGGTTGTAATCGATGTGTGGTTTCTGCCCTGCCAGGATCTCGGCCACCATGACGCCTTCTTCCTCGGCCTTGTGCGCGAGCATCGCCCCGCGGACCACATCGCCGATCGCGTAAATGTTCGGTACCGATGTCTGCAGATGGTCATTGACCTCGACCTGGCCGCGGTCGGTGAGTTTGACGCCCGCCTTTTCGGCCTCGAGGCCTTCGGTGAAAGGACGTCGGCCAACCGATACCAGCGCATAATCGCCCTGAAGCGTGATCGTTTCCCCCTTGGCATTATCGGCTTGCAGCGTGATGCCCTCGCCGTTGCGCTCGACTGATTTTACTTTATGAGAGGTGTAGAATTTCATGCCCTGTTTCTTGAGGACCTTGGTGAGTTCTTTTGAAAGCGCGGCGTCCATCGTGGGGATGATGCGGTCCATGTATTCCACCACCGAAACCTGCGCGCCCAGCCTCAAATAGACCTGGCCGAGCTCGAGCCCGATGACGCCCCCGCCAATGATGACCAGATGCTTGGGAACTTCCTTGAGTTTCAGGGCCTCGGTCGAGGTGATGATGCGCTCCTTGTCGATCTTGATGAAAGGCAGCGAAGAGGGCTTGGAGCCCGTCGCGATGATGATGTTCTTTGCTTCAATTGATTCGGACGAACCATCTGGTTTGGTGACCTTTACGTGAGCCGCATCTTCAAAAGAACCGACGCCCTCCAAAACCGTGATCTTGTTCTTGTCCATCAGGTATTTGATGCCCGCAACGTTCTGGTCCACGACTCCCGCCTTGCGCGCGATCATCTGCTCGATGTTGACCTTAATCTCGCCCGAGATGTCGATTCCGTGCTCTTTGAAATGTGAAAGGGCATCGTGGTAATGGTGCGATGAATCGAGAAGCGCCTTTGACGGGATACAACCGACGTTGAGGCAGGTTCCGCCTAAGGTGGGATATTTTTCAATGAGAGCGGTCTTGAAGCCAAGCTGTGAACAACGGATTGCGGCAACGTAGCCCCCTGGGCCCGAGCCGATCACGACAACGTCGAATGAATTCATGATAGAGGTTTTGGTTTGGGTAACAAATTTACGGGATTGTTTCGGGATTTAAGGGCTTGCCGATTATCAATTAACGGGCAAATTAACTTTGTGGCAACCAATACGATAGCTTCCGATAAAAATATGCCTTACATTTAGCAAAACTTTCGGCGATGATCAAAAAACTACTTCTTTCGTTAGCCCTGCTATCCATTTCCATTTCAAGCGCCCAATTTTATGAGGGCTTTGAAAACGAAGCCTTTCCGCCGCCGGGCTGGACCGTAGTCTCAACAGGGGCCGGAGGCAGCGAAATGTGGGAACGCTATACGTTGGTGACCACCCCACCCATGGTCATCGGCACAGGGGCGGCGTATATCAATCGGGAGAATATCGGGATCGGCAATGCCGAGGAGGACTGGCTCATCACGCCGCAACTTTCCATCGGCCCCGGCAGCATCCTCTCATTCCAGGCCGGGACCACATTGATTGGAAATCAGGGCACGCTGTACCAGGTCAAGGTGGCAACCGAATCGGATCCTGAAAATTACTTCCCGATCCAGACCTGGACGGAGGACGAGATGGTTCAGGTCTTCAATCAATTTGGGTTCATTACCATTCCGCTCGATGATTTTGCGGGGCAGAATATCTATATCGCTTTTGTGCGGGTATTCACCCAACCGACACTTGCCCTGAGCGGCGACCGGTGGATCGTGGACGAGATCTCTGTTTCGGCCAACGTGACAGGCGGAAGCCAGCCGTTCAATACGATTTCGGGTGCGCTTTCTTATGATCAGAACGGCACCTGTGCGGCCCCGAACATCATAAGTCCTGCCTGGGTTATTTTTGAGATCAGCGGCACGGACAACAACCTGGTTTTTGGCGGCGGATCCTATTACCTGAACAGCATCGGCCTCAATCAGGACATTACCATTACACCGGTGATCAACAATAACCTTTTTACCGTACAACCGCCACAAGTGGTGCATAATTTTGCCGATTACGGCAATCTTGAAAATACGTTGTTCTGCATTTCGCCACTCGGATACCATCCAAACCTCGAAGTCCACGTGATTCCCATTACCAATGCAAGGCCGGGCGAAGATGCAAAATACAAGTTGATTTACCGCAATCTTGGCAATCAGGTCCACACGGGAAGCGTGACGCTGACCTTTGACGATGCGAGGCTGGACTTTGTCTCTGGCTCTCCAACACCCGATGCCACGGCAACCAACACGCTGACCTGGAATTTTACCGACCTTCAGCCGCTGTGCATGGGACAGGCCGAATTTTGGCTGAATGTCAATTCACCAATGGAAACACCGCCCGTGAATATCGATGACGTGCTCTCCTTTACGGCATCGGTGACCTCCCAGCATCCCGATGAAGTGCCGGCAAATGACCAGGCCACACTTGAGCAGGTAGTTATCGGCTCTCTTGATCCCAACGACAAG
>JAEWCF010000035.1 GCA_023390775.1 Bacteroidota bacterium
ACCGCACAAAGCCCGGAAGGATATGCCGCATTTTCCTGATTGGACCCGATGACGACCTGCCCATTGTCGAGCATTAACGCGGCACCTACCCGAAACTTTGAATAGGGGGCATACGCTTTCCGGCGCGCCTCTATTGCCTTGTCCATCAAACCGCGCACATCTTCGGGAAGTTCATCCACGCCATCGTACGAAACAAAGGTGGAAGTATGTGTGAATTCTTTCATATTGGAGGAAAAAAAATCCAAATCTCGGGGTGAAATTTGGATTCTCTATAAAATTTATTTTCGTTTAAAGTTCTTCGTATTTGTCGCCGAAATTGAACGTCAGCGAGAATCGCAAGGTGTTCTCGAGCGGGTTCTTGACCTGCGATGCGCTGAAGAGGTAGGAAACATCCAATTTCAGTGTGGTGTATTTGAACCCGGCGCCGAGCGAAAAGAATTTTCGCGCGCCCTTGGTCTCGTGCTCGCTGAAATAACCGAGCCTAAAGGCAAATGAATCCTGGTAAGAATATTCGGCTCCGGCAGAATAGGTAAATTCCTTTAATTCCTCCGAAAAGCCGTCAGGCGCATCGCCAAACGATTGGAAAATCCCCGAAACCCAATTGATGTTTCGGTAATCCTCATTGTTCTCGGCGCGTTCCTCGTCGGTAATCTCGCCATCGCCGTTAAGATCCGGGTCCTGCGGGGTCGGAACGAGAAGTTTCGTGACCTCAAGCCCAACCGAAACCTTGTTGAATTCGTCAAAGATGAAGTCGTAACCGCCCCCGAGCCTCATGTTGGCGGGAAGGAAGTTCGCATTGTCGTCGCCAGCCGCCGCGTCGTACTTGATCTTGGGGCCGAGGTTCTGTAAATTGAAACCGATGCGGTAACGCCCGTTGAAATCGGCAAGCGCCGTTTCCTCGCTCTGGAAAAATCCGGCGATGTCAACGGCAAAGGAACTGGCGGGTTTGGCGTCTCCCGTCCCGTCGGGGATTCGCAAGTTGGATCGGATATAACGCCCTGCTACGGCCATCGCAAAACGGTCGCTGAGTTTCAACGCGTAGGATGCGTCCAGCGCGAGTTCATTGGGTTTTACGATGTTTGGAGGATCGTCGAAGTTCTGGCGCAATTCGATTTCACCGAGGCCAAAATAACGAAGGCTTCCGGCGAAGGCGCTCCGCTCATTGATCCTGTTGTAATAGTTGAGTTGGGCAAGCGAAATGTCGTTCACAAGTTCGGTCAGGTAAGGCGTATAGCTGATACCGATACCGTTCTTGTCATTGGCAAATGCGTATTTGGCAGGGTTGTATTGCTGAGAGAACACATCGGGCGAAGTGGCCACTCCCTGATCGGCCATACCGGCAGAACGGGCATCGGCAGCCACG
Source organism: Bacteroidota bacterium (assembly GCA_023390775.1). Taxonomy (GTDB): domain Bacteria; phylum Bacteroidota; class Bacteroidia; order Flavobacteriales; family Flavobacteriaceae; genus Flavobacterium. The sequence goes on from JAEWCF010000035.1 coordinate 1,364, forward strand.
AGCAGGAAAGGCACGCCCGTAGTGATGACCCTGTCCTGGGCTTTTGCTTGCAGCGCCGCAAGGCAGATCACGAGGATCGATAATTTTTTCATGAATGGAGAAAACGAATGATTAGACAAATATAGCATTTTATTAAAGGATAACAAGCTTCTCGTACTTTTCAGACTTGCTGTTGGTTAGCGTGGACTTGACCGTAAGCTTGTAAATATAGACCCCTTTACCGATCCGGTCGCCAAAATCGTCACGTCCGTCCCACGTGATTTCGCGTGACAGGTAACCCTCGGTATTAATGACCTGGTTGCGTGTCCAAACTACTTTTCCGGTCACCGTGATGACCTGAACCTGGACCTCCAGCGGCTCGAACGGGCGGTTGTGCGTAAACCAGAATTGCGTGTGGTTCACAAACGGATTGGGATAATTGAGCACATTGGTCAGCGTGATGCCGTCGCCGTCCACCACGACAAATTGGATCTCGGACGTAATCGGGTTGTTGTATACGTCCCAGGCCTTGAACGTAATCGTGTGCAAGCCCTTTTCCAGGTCGCGCAAAGGGAACCGAAGCTTGCCCTTGGTGAAGTCATCGAGTTCGGTTTCGTAATAATCGTTGAGGATGTAGGGATTGCTCTCGTCGCCGTCGAGGATCGCCACGATATCATGCCCGATGCCGCTCGCCGTGTTGATTCCGTGCTCATCCTCAAGGAAGGCGAGGAAAATAGGGTTCTCGTTGGTAATGCCTCCGGAAATGAACGTCTGGTCGTTCATATAGAGCTTAACGGTCGGCCCGGTATTGTCGGCCACCGCATTTTCATTAATGCCGCCAATGCGGATGGTATTGTCGTATCCCGTCTTGTCCTCACGGATGACGTTGCGCTTGGCGTAAAAACTGATACGGCCATTGCCGACGGGAATCCTGATGTCGCGCGGCACCACGAAATTGAATTCGAATTGTCCCGATGCCACGCTCGCATTCCCCCTGAAAATGGTTTCGCCCAAAACATTGAAATTGATCGGCGGCGAAAACCCGTCGTTGTTCAGGGTCTGGCGCTCGATGATCTTGTCAAAAATGTTCACCGACAATTCCCCGTTGTAATTGGTAAGCGGGACGTTGTTTTCGTCCGTTATCTGCCCGGTGATCTTCATTGGGGCAAGCGCCTGGAAATCGGGCACCGGTCCGGTGATGGGCTGGTCGTTGACATGGGTAAGGACCACTTTTGGTTCCGGAATCGCGAGGTAAACGGCAGGATCGCCCAGAAAGACCACGACATTGGCCGCTGAGTTTGCCGAGGCGTTCTTGGCTCTGCGAAGCGATTCGGCAATCGTGGTACGGGGACCTTCGCCCGCATCGTAAAAGAAGAGGTATTCCGAAAGTTTATCGTTGAATTGTTCGGCCTGGAACTGCCCGATCGAACGCACCGTGGTAATCATCGCAATGGCGCCCCCGCGGTGGTTCCAAAAAGTGTATTCGCCCGCCGTTGGCCTGTACGGGTTGTCGAAACGGCTAAAGTCGCACGTGATCGTGATGAAGAGTGGGTATCGGTGACGGTTCTGCAAGTTCTGCCCGTCCGACTTTTCCCAGATGCGCTCGCCGGAAAGTCCGTCTTCCCCGCCATGACCCAAGTAATTAAAGACAAGCGCACCCTTCTCGAATGCGTTGAAAAGATCCTGCCTGGCCTTAGGGTAACGGTTGCCCCCGGCCGAAGTTTCCTGTTCATAAGCGTCGAGATAAATTTTCCTCACGTTGAAAAAAGGCTTCTCGGCCGTGATCTCGTCTGCCAGGGCATTTTGCTTTTGCTGCAGGGACTGGTCGGAACTCTTGTCGGAATCATCCGAAATCATCACAATGTTGTTGCGCCAGCTTCCGTAAGATTTGATGTCGTGGTATTCCAAAACCTTGTTGACCATCTCCTCGGCCTGGCTTGGGCTGTCGGCGATGATCCGCCCGACCGCGATGTCAACCCCGCCAAAGTCATACGCAATGCTGCCGGAAGGCGTGAAGTAATCGATGCGCCCCTCGTCCGGGTCCATCAGCCCGTAGAAGTCGTCGGTGGTAAAGCTCAGTTCGCCCGAAGTGTTGCTGTTGAGCGCATGATAAATCGGGACCAGGTTAGTATTGTCGGGAATTCGTTCCTTGAAATCGAACGAGGCATCCCCAAAAAGGTTCAGGTATTTGACGCGGCCGGCATCGGACGAGGCGTTCTCATACACATAGCGCACAAAATTCCGGATGGCCCCGATGTCCTGCTTGCCCGAACCGAATTCCTGGTAAATATCGTTGAGCTTTACGACCTTGACGTTGAGCGCCGAATAATCCCTGTGGAAATTGGCTAGCCTTTCGGCCTGAGAAGCAAGCGATTGGGGCGTGACAATCAGGTAATCCACGTCCTGGAACTGCCCTTGGGGATTGTTGAAAATGGTCCCCTTGAGGTTTTGGTTGGCAACGCGTGCATTGGACTCCTTTTGCGGGGTCAAAAGGTCGCCATTATCCACCGCGATGAATTCCCTGACCTGGCCAAGCGGCGAGCGGAACGTGAACGTCGACTGGCCATTGTTGACCGCCGAGGTCACATTGTAGATATCCGTGATGTCCCAGACCTGGCCAATGTTCGTCGCGTTCGAGACGACAAATTCCCCGACACCTGTAAGCGTTGCCGCCTGGTTTACCCTGAACCGGAACTGTTTGCCATAACCGGAGAGCTGGCGCTTGGCCCGCAAAACGATGAAATCGAGGAAACCGCGCGCCGACGGGACGCCGTTATTGTTGAAAGTCAGCCGGATGGTGACATCCTGAGCCGCCGGAAATGCGGTCGGCTGGAGCGTGGCAAAGACCATCTCGGTGCCGGAATTGGGCGAAAGCGCGCCAAAATTCAAATTGGCGACCTGTTGCCCGTTGGCCTGTATCGTGAAAGAGGTGGGGTTGAACGAAGCCGACGCCAAGGCAACCGAAACCGTCATCGGCTCGGACGTGACGACGTTGGGGAAATTGAATGAAAAGTCCTGCTCATTGTCGATGTTGAACTGTTCGCCCAACCATCGGCGCCCGAGCCTGACCACATTGGTCAAGTCCTTTTCGTAGTACTGGTAATCGTCAAAAGTGGTGAATGTGGCGGCGAGGGTTGCGCCGGTCAGCGGATCCATCGGCGTGATGCGCTTGCCCGGTCCGCCGGACTTAGTGATGTAATAATAGGAACGGTCCGCGTAGAGGTTGTTGTGCGTGGCGTTTTCCGGGCTCCAGTTATCGACGCCTTCCGCGTAAAAAAGGATATAATCCGAGGAGTCGAACGATCCATCCTCGCCGCCCACCACCTGGATCGCGTTCTCTTCGAGGTCCATCGGATAGGGAGCGCTGTTGAGCAATGGGACCATGCGGCCGCCGTTGCCATAAATCTTGAAATTGGCGGGATCGCCGGAAACGTTCATCCCCAAAGATTGCAGGAAGTTGCGCGAGATCTTGTAAACACCCGATTTTTCGACGTAAAAACGGTACCAATCCCCCGATGCCAAAACCGAATTTGTAATCGCCGCCGGGACCAGCGCCACTGCTGGCCGGGCCATTCCTTCGGCAATCTGGTAGGTGAAGGATTTGACGCGCCTGATTCCCGAGCCATTTCGGATGATCGGTGAGAATTCGATCTCGGCGAAATGCTGGTCGCGCGCGCGTACGCTGCGTACCTTAATATTGTGCGATTCGGGGAGAGCCGATGAGGGGATATCGCCAAGGACATCGGTACCGATGCTTTCATAACTGATATTGGAAATCGTTACCGCCGAAGGATTTACTGGAGACTGGACCTTGATACGCTTGATGATGACGATCGATTTGGATTCGGGATCAAACCTGAAATCACCGTCCTTGGGATATGGAAACTTCGCCTTGAAATTTGCGTACGGAGTCTCGATGCGATCGGCCCAATCGAGCGAAATGCCCGCAGACCGCTGGCCCGAAACCATAAAAAATGTGACGGCACAAAAAAAGGTTAGTATTTTTTTCATCAGAAATGTTAACGGATTTTGGCAGGAATTATTACGACGGGTAAAAATAATTTATTTGGCGGAACGGGTCATAATATTCAAATTAATTTTGCGTTTTGATGCTGTAACCGCCGGTTTTCCGGTAAATTGAAAAATTAAAAAAGTTGTTGCGGTTTAACGGTTAATTGTTATATTCGCCACGAAATTTATTACCTACTAAAGTATGAAAGTAAACAAAATGATGATTGTCAGGCTGATGCTCTCACTCGCTGTGGTTGTGGGTTTTACCGCTTGCGGCAAGAAATCGAGCTCGAAGAACTCGTCTCGCGCCACGGGTTGGAAGATCAATGACAGCAAGGGCGGGTTCCAGTATGCTTCCAATTTTAAGAAGCAGGCCACAGCCCCCGGCCTGGTGATGGTGGAAGGTGGTACCTTTACGATGGGTAAGGTTCAGGATGACGTGATGCACGATTGGAACAACACGCCAAACCAGCAGCACGTGCAGTCTTTCTACATGGACGAGACGGAGGTGACCAACCTCATGTATATGGAATACCTTGACTGGCTCAAGCGCGTTTTCCCGCCTGACCAGGAGAACTACAAGGCTATTTATGAAGGCGCTTCGCCCGATACCCTTGTATGGAGGAACCGTTTGGGTTACAATGAAACGATGACCAACAATTACCTGCGCCACCCTGCCTATGCCGAATATCCGGTGGTGGGCGTGAACTGGATCCAGGCTGTCGAGTTTTGTAAATGGCGTACCGACCGTGTCAACGAGAAAGTCCTTGAAGACGCGAAATACCTAAAAAAGGATGCGAAGCTTGAGGCCAGTGCCGATAAAGTGTTCAGCACCGAAACCTACCTTGCGGCGCCTACCAAGGCAGTTGGAGGGGATACCGAGATCGTTTTGCAACGCCCGATGGGCCGCGGCTCCAAGAAAGCCGCCGATTCTTCAGGTGTGAAAAATGTGTACGCACAACGTACTTCGGGCCTCATCAATCCTGAGTACAGGCTCCCGACCGAGGCTGAGTGGGAATATGCCGCCGCCGCCGATGTGGGCCAGCGCGAATACAACATCTACAAGGGACAAAAGAAATATCCGTGGTCTGGAAGCTATACCCGTTCGGGCAAGCGCCAGGTCCGGGGAGATCAATTGGCCAACTTCAAGCAGGGCAAAGGGGATTACGGCGGAATTGCCGGCTGGTCTGATGACGGTGCCGACATTACCGCAAAAGCCAAGTCTTATCCTCCTAACGATTTCGGTCTTTACGACATGGCCGGAAACGTAGCTGAATGGGTTGCCGACGTCTACAGGCCAATCGTCGATGACGAGGCAAGTGACTTCAACTACTACCGCGGTAACGTCTATACCAAGAACAAAATTGGTGACGACGGCAAGGTTGAGATCGTAACGGCCGAGACTCAGGTGTTTGACACATTGCCAAACGGAAAAGTGATGGCGCGCAACTTCCCTGGCCAGATCGCACAGGTTCCGGTTGACGAAAATGAAACGTACCTGCGCCAGAACTTCGATCGCGCCGATAACCGCAATTACCGTGATGGCGACAAGCAGTCTACGCGTTACTTCGATTTCGGCAGTGCCGAAGAAGGCGACAAACTTCCTGACGACAAAAGGATGTACGATTCTCCAAAGCACAACGTAACCGTTGACAGCCTTGGGCAGATGATCCGCAAGTATGACCGTTCCAGTAAGCGCACCACGCTCATCAATGACGATGTACGCGTTTACAAGGGAGGTTCATGGAGAGACCGCGCCTATTGGCTCGATCCGGCGCAGAGGAGGTATTTCCCTCAGGATATGGCTACCGACTACATTGGCTTCCGTTGCGCAATGTCAAGGGTAGGGCCAAAAGCCGACAAGAAAAAACGTGCACGCAATTAATTTGAACCACAATATTGATAAAGCCCTGTTCCGCAGGGCTTTTCTTTTGTACCATGGATATTGATAAACTCTACGAGGCCTTCCTGGAATGCGGTTCGGTTTGTACCGATACCCGGAAAATAACACCCGGTTGCCTTTTCTTCGCGCTTCGCGGGGAGAAGTTCGACGCCAACACATTCGTTCGCCAGGCCCTTGAGGGCGGGGCCCGGTATGCGGTGATCGACGATCCTCAACACGAAATCCCGGGCCGCACCTTCTGTTTTCCGGATTCGCTGGCAGCTTTGCAGCAACTCGCGTCACATCATCGCAAGGCCGTTGGCCTGCCCATTGTCGCACTTACGGGAAGCAACGGCAAGACGACGACCAAGGAGTTGATCCATGCCGTCCTCTCCCGCAAATACAAAACGGGCGCGACACTCGGAAACCTGAACAACCACATCGGCGTACCGCTGACCATCCTCAGTTTCACGAGCGAGACCGAAATCGGGATCGTCGAAATGGGCGCCAATCACCAACGGGAAATTGCGTTTCTCTGTGAGATCGCTACGCCTGACTTTGGGTACATTACCAACTTCGGGAAGGCGCACCTGGAGGGCTTCGGCGGCGTCGAAGGCGTGATTAAGGGAAAGAGCGAACTGTACGATTATCTTGATGCGGCACGCGCTACCGCATTTGTCAATCTCGACGACCCTATCCAGGACATCAGGACTTCTGAGATCGCGAGATTCACCTTTTCGGCACAAAGGGAAGCCGATGTAATGATTTCGGAAGTCTCCGCTGACCCGATGGTCGCGCTACGCTATGACGGACTCGAGGTGAGGTCAAACCTGATCGGGAGTTACAATGCGCCCAATATTGCGGCGGCCATCGCGATAGGAACCTATTTCAAGGTTCCCGCACCTGATGTCCGGCTTGCCATTGAGCAATACAATCCCAACAACAACCGCTCACAATTGCTTTCCAAAGGTTCCAACCAGATTATCATGGACGCCTACAATGCCAATCCCAGCAGCATGGCAGCCGCTATCGAGAACCTGCGCGGGCTTGATGCGAAACATAAGGTTGCCATCCTGGGCGATATGTTCGAGCTTGGCGAGGAGAGTTTTCAAGAACACCGGGCTATCGTGGAAACCGCCTCGCGCGATGGTGGGACGCGGTATATTTTTGCCGGGCCGCATTTTGCGCAACACCGCGATGTGTCTCCTGCCTCCGAATTTTTTGCCAACTTCGATCAGCTTTCGGCCTATTTGTCCAGCCATAAAATTGAACATGCCACCCTTCTCATCAAAGGTTCGCGAGGCATGGCCTTGGAGCGGATACTCGATTTTATATAGGGCGTTGCGGCGCAACTAAATTTCGAATTTTATGGGCTTCCTGGGCGCCGCCGGGCTGTCCGCTGTGGTTTTGCCAAGCCGTAAAGGGTATTCCGTTTCCTGTTTTTCACCTGCCGGAGATTGAAGCCATTGCGGTTTTAGCGCAAAAGCCGCCGCTTCCATCCCTAACGCGGTACGCAGGGAGGTCTTTCGCCGCGAGCGTACTCCGTTTCCGCAGAAACTTGATTGATAACAGGCCTGTTTAGGACCAAAAACTACTTCGCACCAATATTGATCATGGGTGTCGAATTGCCCAACGTAGTCGAGGGCAGTTCCCCGTTCCACTTGTTTGCCTTGACGTATTCCACGTAGAGCGCGGTCAATTCGCGTTGTTTCAACCGGAGCGCCTCTGCCTCCGATGCCGCCTGGATCACCACGGTCGCACTGTCTCCTTTGGCCACCGCGATTTTGCGTTGCGCATCGGCGGTTGCGGCTTTGGCCTGCGATTCCGAAGTGATGGCGTCCTGGACTGCCTTGGCCTTCGCCTCAATGGAAGCCACGATGCTTGGCGGGGGCTGGATATTGGTCCTCAATTGCGAGATCGTGAACCATTTGCCCACGCGTTTGTTTGCCTCGACCACGATGGCCGCCTCAAAACTTCCTCGGTTGTTGAAGATGTCGTCGATCACCCATTTGTTGGCCACGTCGCTCACGGCGCCCAGGATCGCAATTTCCAACCAGCCTTTCTCAATGGCCTCAAGCCCGCCGTTGCGGTAGGAGGTACGAAGGTTAGTGAACATGTCGGAACTCGTGGACCGCTTAACCGAATGGTTGAAGCTCGGCGCGATATCGCACGGAAATCCTCCTTTTGCAATGACGGTTTGCTTCTCGTAGCGAATCGTGCGCTGGTCAAGCGGGATCTGATGGATTTCCTCGGTCCAGGTGTTGTAGATCTTCCATCCCGAAACTTCCTCGATCGTCGAGGCACCTCTGGAATCTCCCACCAAATTGACCAGGAGGCCCTGGTAGCCCGCTTCGATCTTCTGCATCTCATAGGGTTGCAGAAAGATGAACAATAGGATCAACACGGCGGAGACGATGGGCTTGTAATGCACTTTTACAAAACTGCCTTCGGTGGTGCGCTCGATGAACTGGAATTTTTTCTGCGCCCACATGGTTCCGAAGACAAGGGCGAAAAGGATAAGCAAGATAACAGTGACCATAGGGATTTTTTTGCCGAATATATGATTTTAGTTGAGATGTGAAAAGGGAGTGAGTGAATTGGCAGGACTTAGTGGAATATTTAGAACTGCTGAAAATTTAAAAAGTACCTGAAGCCCACCGGGCTTCCTCCTTTTAATTTCAAATGCTACGGTGAACCCGGGTGGGGGAAGCCCGCCACAAGAAAACCTCTCTGGCGAGAGGTTGTTTTTTTACGACTCCCGCGCTTACAAAAATGAATTTTTGACGCGCATGAGCCATAAAAAAAACCGAAACTTCCGTTTCGGTTTTCTTGTGGGCGATGAGGGGTTTACCTCCGCTTTGCTACGATGAACCCTGGTGGGGATGCCTGCCACAAGAAAACCTCTCTGGCGAGAGGTTATTTTTTATGCCTCTTCGCTTGCGAAAGCTTGGGCTTTCGACGCTTATAGGCATAAAAAAAACCGAAACTTCCGTTTCGGTTTTCTTGTGGGCGATGAGGGGTTTACCTCCGCTTCGCTACGATGAACCCAGGTGGGGGTGCCTGCCACAAGAAAACCTCTCTGTCGAGAGGTTGTTTTTTTACGACTCCCGCGCTTACAAAAATGAATTTTTGACGCGCATGAGCCATAAAAAAAACCGAAACTTCCGTTTCGGTTTTCTTGTGGGCGATGAGGGGTTCGAACCCCCGACCCCCTCGGTGTAAACGAGGTGCTCTGAACCAGCTGAGCTAATCGCCCTTATTGCGAGTGCAAATATAGGCTCATTTTATTTACCTGCAAACAAATGTTGGAAAAAGTTACAAAATTTCGGCGACCACAAAAGTGCTCCCGCCAACGTATATGAAGTCTTCGGCGGATGCAGCCGCAAGTGCGGCGTCATAAGCTTCTCGAACCGAACCGTATACGGTGCCCAAAAGCCCGAACTGCGTTGCTTGTCGTTGAAGGTCGGCTGCGTCCAGACCACGCGGGAGATCGGGTTTGCAAAAGTAATATTGCGCCGAATTCGGCAAGGTTGCGAGCGCGCGGGAGAGATCCTTATCGGCAACCATTCCCAAAACCACGTGCATTCGGGCGAATCTCAGGGTGGAAGCCTGGGCCATGGTTTCGGCGAGGCCTTCTGCATTGTGTGCGGTGTCGGCGATCACGAGGGGATTGTCTCTCAATTTTTCCCATCGGCCCCGAAGCCCTGTATTTGCGACCACGTTCAGCAAACCGCGGTTTATGCTCTCCCTTGTGATCTGAAGCTTTTTTTGAAGTTGCTCCACTGCCGACAGGACGGTTCTTATATTGTGCCGTTGGTAACTGCCGGTAAGATCGGAAGGAAGAATTTCCCGTTCGGTTTCATCGGCAAAAAAGATCTCGCTGTTTTTGCGCCTTGCTTCTTCGATAAAAACCGATCGTGTCCCGTCCTGCGACTGGCCCACCACAACAGGCACCCGTGGCTTGATGATTCCGGCTTTCTCGCGGGCGATCTTTTCAGGGGTGTCGCCCAGGAACTGTACGTGGTCCAATCCAATATTGGTGATCACCGAAAGGATCGGCGTGATGACATTTGTCGAGTCCAGGCGGCCGCCCATTCCGGTCTCGATCACGCAGATGTCGGTTTTCGACTCCCGGAAATACTCAAAGGCAAGCCCGGTCGTCATCTCAAAGAAACTCATGTCCTGTGCCTCGAAAAACGAGCGGTGCCCATAAATGAATTCCATGACGAAGGTTTCGGGTATCATTTGGCCGTCGACCCGTATCCGTTCCCTGAAATCCAGCAGATGCGGCGAGGTGAAAAGCCCGGTCCTGTATCCGGCCTCCTGCAGGATCGAAGCCAGCATGTGCGAGGTGGAACCCTTGCCGTTGGTGCCCGCGACATGGATGCATCTTAACGCAGTTTCAGGATGCCCGAGATGGTCGCAAAGCAAGCGGATGTTATGGAGGTCTTTTCGGTAGGCAGAAGCTCCCTGGCGCTGGTACATCGGGAGCCGTGCAAACATCCAATCAAGCGTTTGCGCATAATCCATGGATTATTCCCCGAGTTTGAAGTTGACGGTGATGAAACCGGTTTGGATTTCGGGTGCATTGGGGTCCGGATGCCAGCGGTAGCTCCGCGCCGTCGCGTAGGCCGGTTCGAGGAGGCAGGCGCTGGTATTGGTGGTGCCTTTTACGTATCGAGTCCCAATTACGTTTCCGCTTCGGTTTACCTTGATCTCGACTACCACGGTACCGGATTCATTGCACTCCTGCTGTCTTTTGGAGCTGCTGGCGAGCTTTCGGCCGTTAAGGCCCCAGCCTTTTCCACCGTCGCCCTTGCCGTCGCCATAATAGCTGTTGGCATAGGGATCGCCGTCCAGCCGGCCTTTGTTGCCCGGAATATTGTCGGGGCCCTCGCCACGGGTACTTGTTCCGTCAGACTTTGGCCCGTTCAGGATATTTGATATTGCGTCGGTAGTGGATTTGGAAGGCGTCGGCTTTTCGGCCGGTTTGGGTTTTACGGGTTCCTTTACCACTTCCTTGGTCGGCTTCGGCTTTTTGGTTTCGGTAATTACGGGAGCTTCCTCGATATCCTGTGTTGTCAGATCTTCGGCTGACGGCGACGGCTGGGGCGCGCTCGCGGCGGGTTGCGGTGCCGATTTTACTGTCTCGATAGAAGTCTTGTCGTCACCCGAACCAAATTCGGTATTGCCAAAATTGATCGTAATCCCGTTCTCCGGCGGGGGATCGAGATAGGTCAGGCCCAAAAACACGAACAGCAGCAACAGGATCGCCATGATGGCGGTCGTTATCGCGAATGATTTCCGTTCATATTCGGTCTCGAGGTATTTCATGGCTATTTTGGCCTGACGGCCAGTACGACTTTGATTTGATTCCGATTCGCGATATCCAGAACACCGACGGCCTTTTCGATCGGGACGCCTTCTTCGGCGCGGAGGATAATCGCCTTTTCGGCATCGCCCGGCAAAATGGACAGCAGCCTGGATTCAAGATCCGCCTCGGCAACGGGTTCCTTATCGATAAAATATTGCAAATCTTTATTGATCGATACCGAAATGTTCTTATTGCTATCGGTCTTCCCCTTCGCCTTTGGCAGGACAAGGTCCAGCGCGTTCGTCGTGACCATTGTCGATGTCAGCATGAAAAAGATAAGCAATAGGAACACGATGTCGGTCATGGACGACATGTTAAATTCCGGGGTTACCTTATTTCGGTTTCGCAGATTCATCAGCTCGGTTCGTTGAGAAGGTCAAGGAAATCAACGGCATTGGCTTCCATCTGGTAAATGATTTTATTGGTCTTAACCACGAGGTGATTGTAGCCCATAAAGGCGATGATACCCACGACCAGCCCGGCCACGGTCGTGGTCATGGCGGTGTATATACCCTCGGCGAGTGCACCCACTTCAATCTGGCCCCCGGCGCTCGCCATTTCGTGGAAAGCCAGGATCATCCCGATCACTGTTCCAAGGAACCCGAGCATCGGCCCGGCACCGGCAATGGTCGCAAGGACACTGACATTTTTCTCAAGTTTGTAAATTTCAAGTTTTCCGGCCGTCTCGATCGCGGTGTCGATGTCATCCAGTGGTTTCCCGATACGCGAAATTCCTTTTTCGATCAAACGGGCGACCGGTGAATTCGTCTGTGCGCAGAGCATTTTGGCGCTGTCGATTTTACCGTGGCTGATATTTTCCCTGATTCGGTTCATGAAACTTTGGTCGATCTTGGATGCCGCGTTGATGGCCATCAGCCTTTCAAAATAAACATATAGCGCCACGAACAGCAAGATAAAAATGGACAGCATGATCAACTGGCCACCGATCCCCCCGCTTGTTATGAGGCTCCAGATTGAAATCGTCTTTTCAACCGGGGCGCCGTCCAGCATTTCCGATGCCGCAACGGCCGTGGTATCGGCCTGAAGGAAAAAAATCATATGCAATGGTTTTGGATTATAACGCAACCCGAATTTAATTGTTGTAATCCGGCGGGCGTCTATTTGGCATTCAAAGATGCTAACAAAGTTTTACACGAGTTGCGAAAGCGCAATTTCATAAGCGCGCGCGCTGATTCCCGTTTTTGAGTGGCCGGCATCATGCGTTTTTTCAATTGCCCTGCGGATGGTTTCGGAAGTGTCGCTGAAGATGCTTTCGTCATCCATCGGTACCCGCTTTTCCATCAGGTGTGCGAAAACGCGGGCCATTCCGCAATTGGAAATGAAATCGGGAATCAGGCTGATTTCGTTGTCGGTCCTTTCCATAATCGGGCCATAAAAAATCTCGCGGTCCGCAAAGGGAACGTTCGCTCCGCATGAAATGACTTCAAGGCCTGCCGATACCATTTCCCGGACCTGGTCCTCGGTAACCAGCCTCGATGCCGCGCAGGGGGCAAATATCTCCGCGCCCATGCTCCAGATTTTCGCATTGATTTCTTCAAAAGGGATCATGTCCGGAGCGACCAATTTGTTGCCCTGTTTGTTCCGGAAGAGTTCGCAAACCTGGTCGTGGCTCAGTCCCTGGGGCGCCAGGATTCCGCCATCCCGATCGATGATGCCCACGACTTTGGCGCCCATCTGCGAAAGGAAAAAAGCGGCCGCCGAGCCCACATTGCCGAAGCCCTGGACAATGGCCCGCTTCCCTTTTACGCTCCCTCCGTAAATATCATAAAAATGACGGACCGCCTCGGCAACTCCGTAACCGGTGATCATGTCGGCAACCGTGTATTTTTTGGAAAGGTCCGGAGTGAAAACGGGATTTTCGATGACTTTTACCACGCCTTGGCGGAGCTGCCCGATCCGGTTGATCTTGTCGGCATCGGTGGGTTTGAAATGGCCATTGAACACGCCTTCCTGCGGATGCCAGACGCCACAGTCCTCGGTCATGGGGATTACCTCGTGGATCTCGTCGACATTGAGGTCGCCGCCCGTTCCGTAATAGCTTTTCAAAAGGGGCGAGACCGCCTTGTACCAGCGTTGCAGCACGCCTTTCTTTCGCGGGTCAGCAGGGTCGAAATTGATCCCGGATTTGGCCCCGCCGATTGCAGGCCCCGCTACCGAAAACTTGATTTCCATGGTCTTGGCCAGCGAAAGCACCTCGTTCATGTCAAGCCCCTTTCTCATCCGGGTCCCGCCTCCCGCCGCCCCGCCGCGAAGCGAGTTGATCACGGTCCAGCCTTCGGCTTCGGTTTCAGGGTCTTTCCAGTTGAAAACGATTTCGGGTTCTTTGTCCTCGAATTTTTTGAGCAGGTCTTTCATGGTAGGTAAAATTTGGCGCAAAGGTAATATTTAGCTATCAGCTGTCAGCTGTCAGCTATCAGTTTGATTGCAGTCAGCCCGGTTGAATGCCCTTCAGGGGAACCTTACAAACTTTTTAAACCTTATAACTTGTCATTTATTCCGTCGACGCTCCGTACAGTTCGGCTTCGCCTCCGCTCGACTTTGACATTTGTCATTGGACATTCGACATTGTTTGATCCCCATAGACCACTCCCGAGGAATGATCGTGCCTCGCGCCGGTCACGCTGGACAGCACGTTGATTTCGCCGCGCAACTTCAGTACGCCTAAAAGCGCGAATACCAGGGCTTCCTTGAACTCGATGATCTTTTTGTCCGGAATGACGACCTCGATCTCGGGTAATTGGTTGTCGAGCCTTTTGATCAGGAACTCGTTATAGGCGCCGCCGCCGGTGACCAGCATGCGGCCCTTTCGGTTGTCCAGGAAGCGCGCGATTTGATGGACCGTGTGTTCGGTAAAGGTGCGCATGATGTCCTCGATGGGAATGTCGAACTGTGCAATGAGCGGCAAGACCTGGTCGCGGACGAATTCGGCACCGAGTGATTTGGGATACGGAACTTTGTAAAAGCCCAGCGCGTCGAGCTTTTCCAAAAGCATTTCGTTGATCAAGCCGCGGCTTGCGATTTCCCCGCGATCGTCATAGTCCAGTGCGAGCATGTTCGCAAAATGGTTCAGAACCGTGTTGACGGGAGAAATGTCAAAGGCGATGCGTTTTCCATCGGCTTCGCAGGAAATATTGGAGAATCCGCCAAGGTTGAGGCAATAATCAAATTCGGGAAAGAGCATCCGGTCACCGATCGGGACCAGGGGCGCACCCTGCCCGCCGAGTTTCACGTCGGCAGTCCGAAAGTCGCACACTACGGTGTGGCCGACAAAATCGAACAGTTCCGCACGGTTTCCGATCTGCAATGTGTACCCCAAATCCGGGCGGTGCCGAACCGTGTGACCGTGCGAGCACACGGCATCTGGAGCCAGCCTGTGCCTGAAGATGAAATCCGAAATGACCCTGCCCAAATGTTTCGTGTAATCGCGGTCAAGTTCCGCCAGCCGGCCATCGTCCAAATTTACGGCGTCGCGAAGCCTGGCGAGCAAATCAACGGGATAAGGTACCGTTTCGCAATTTTCCAGTTTGAAGCTGATGGTTTTTTCTTCAAAGCTAAGGATGGCGTGTGCGAGGTCGATTCCGTCGAGCGAGGTTCCCGACATGACCCCTACAACGTTGTAGTTTTGTGGCTGCATGGCTCAAAATTACAAATGAAAAGCTAAAAATCTGACTTATAAAAAGTATATTTGGCCACATTTTTTTACACGTTAAACTTATATTTCACACGCATAAAATGGACTTTACCCTTACCGAAGAACACCTTATGATCCAACAGGCGGCACGCGATTTTGCCCAGAACGAACTGCTTCCGGGCGTAATCGAGCGCGACGAAAAACAGGAGTTCCCAGCCGAGCAGATCAAAAAGATGGGCGAACTGGGTTTCATGGGCATGATGGTGGATCCCAAATATGGCGGCAGCGGCCTGGATACAATCTCCTATGTCATCGCAATGGAGGAGATTTCCAAGGTCGATGCTTCAGCTTCCGTGGTCATGAGC
>JAEWCF010000061.1 GCA_023390775.1 Bacteroidota bacterium
GCCACTAACCACCAGCCACTAACCACTAGCCACAATCACTGCCAACTAGTTCAACTTCGGGTCCTTAGGCTTGAACATCGGAATCAGCGATTCACCTGAGAATACCATGATCTGAAGGACCACGAGGATCACGATTACAATTGCAAATGCGAATTGTGAAGATGCCTTGATCGTCGCGTATTGAGATTCCACCCGTTTCATGATCATTTTGGACTCATCCAGTTGAATGGATGAAAGTTTCTCCAGTGATAGCAACAGCCGGTCGGTAAGAAACAATGCGGCTTGTTTGTCATTTGGATCGAGCAGGTTGAATTCGTTGATCTGGACGAGCAATTGTTCGGCCGTTATCTTTTCCTGGGGCGTGAGTTTTGTCTTGACGAAGACTTCATAAACCATCCGGGTCTCGCGCATCAGGCCTTTGATGGACGCGTCGCCGGTTTTCGCTTCTTGCGCCGTCAGCAGGATTTCCCTTACCCGATAGACATTTTGGGTCATCTTCAGCAGATAGCCTTCCACGATCAGCCTGTCCTCATACATGGTGGAAATGGAACTCTTGACATTTTCGGTATGCAGCCTGTCCAAATAATTGCTCAGCAGCACCAGCAGGCAAAGCGAAAGCAGCACCAGCGATGCGGCGAGCTTGTTTTTGATGGGGTAGGTCCATTTCATGCGGAGGGAATTGGATTACAGATCAGCAAATTACGCAAAAGTCGGCATTGTGGCACGACTCAATCCTTATAAAGCGCCGAAGAACTTCAAATCAGGAATTGGCAAACTGCAACGAGCTCAGGTTGCGGTAAATCCCGCTCTCGACTTCCATGAGTTCTTCATGCGTTCCGCGTTCGGCGATGATGCCCTTGTCAAGCACCAGAATCTGATCGGCTTTACGGATGGTGGCCAGTCTGTGCGCGATGATGATGCTCGTGCGGTTGCGCATCAGGGTTTCGAGCGCATCCTGCACCAGTCGTTCGCTTTCGCTGTCAAGGGAGGAAGTGGCCTCGTCCAGGATCAGGATCGCCGGGTCTTTCAAGAGCGCGCGGGCAATCGCGATGCGTTGCCTTTGGCCACCCGATAGCTTGATGCCGCGTTCGCCTACAAGGGTGCCGAACTTTTCCGGAAAACTCTCAATGAATTCCAGCGCGTTGGCCTGCATTGCCGCGTTTCGGATTTCGTTGTCATCGGCGCCGGGCTTGCCGTAGGCGATATTCTCGCGGATGGTGCCGCCAAAGAGTATGACGTCCTGCGGAACGATGGCCATGGCCGACCGAAGCGATCCAAGATCATATTCCCGGATGTCCTTTCCGTCGATGGCGATCGTTCCCTGGCCCACGTCGTAAAATCGAAGCAACAACGACGCGATCGTAGATTTTCCGGCGCCGCTCGATCCGACAAGTGCGATCCGTTGGCCGGCATCGGCAAAAAAATCGACCCCTTTCAGGACCTGGATATTTTTTCTGGACGGATAACTGAACCCCACATCGGAGAATTCAACAACCCCACGTATGTCGGCCCTTTCGCCCGAATGGCCCCTCGTCTCCGCTTTTTCGTCAAGGAGTTCGAAAACCCGCTCGGTGGCGCCGATGGCCTTTTGGATCTGCGCATAGAGTTCGGCCACACCGCCAAATGAGGCGCCGACAAAAGTCGAATACAGTACAAATGAAATCAGCTGCCCGACCGACATCTCGCCGGCAATCGAGAGGGAAACCCCATACCACACGACGGCCACGATGGAACCGAAAAGGCAAAAAATGATGAACGACGCGAAGTAACCGCGGTATTGCCCGCCGCGAATGGCGATCCTGACGATTTCACCGATCTTGGCTGCGTACCGTGCCGATTCGTACGCTTCGTTGGCGAAGGCCTTGACATTGGAAATGCCCTGAAGCGTCTCCTCGACGATGACCTGGCTTTCGGCCACGCGGTCCTGCACATTTTTGGAGTACTTCCTAATGAACCGCCCGAAGACCACGGCCGCCACGGCCACCAACGGCACCACCGCGAGCATCATCAGCGTCAGTTTCACGCTTTCGCTCGCCAGCAGGATGACCCCGCCGATGATCAGGATGAACTGGCGAAGGAATTCGGCGATGGTGGTCGTGAGCGTATCCTGGATCTGCGCAATGTCCGAACCGATGCGGCTGTTGAGCTCGCCGACGCGTTTCTGCGAAAAGAACGACATCGGCAACCTGACCAGATTGTTGTAAAGGGACAGGCGCAGGTTTCCGAGGGTGTGCTCGGTGAAATTGACAAACAATGACAGCCGAAAAAACGAAAAAAACGATTGCAGCACCAGGATGCCGATGAGCATGAGCGCAATTTCATTGGCCCGGCCGGTATCGCGGTCGCGCACGCAATCGATGAGGATGCCCATCAGCTTGGGGAAGGCGAGGGCAGTCCCGCCGGTCAGGAGCAGAAATACCAGCCCGACGAAAAATTTCCACTTGTGATGACCCGCGTATCTGAAAATCAGCAGCGCTTTTCGCAAGGAGGTCGCCGTTACGGGAGATTTTGGCAAGTCTTCGGTCTTTCTTCTGGCCATGTTCTTTTTTGCAAAACTACGAAGGTTTACGCGGCGATGGCTTTGCCGCTGGCCTATTTTGTATCTTCGCGGCATGACCCGGACCGAATTCCTGTCGCTGTTGCGCCGCCAGTTTCCTTTTAACCCGACGCGGCTGCAGGAACTTTTCTTTGCGCAGGTCACCGAGTTCCTTTCCGGCCCGGACGATGCCATCTATGTGCTCAAGGGATACGCGGGAACGGGGAAGACCACGGCCATTGCGGCGCTGGTTTCGGCACTCGAGAAAACCCGGCTCAAGGCCGTATTGATGGCGCCAACCGGTCGCGCTGCGAAGGTGATTGCCGGTTATTCGGGGCGCCCGGCGTTCACGATCCACAAAAAAATCTATTTTCCCAAGAAAGGCGGCGGCGGGTTCAGCTTCACGCGGCAACAGAACAAGTTCAAAAATACCGTTTTCATCGTCGACGAAGCCTCGATGATTTCGGACACTTCGGATGTGCTGGGGCGGGAGTCGCTTTTGGACGACCTTGTCGGGTTCGTTTACGGAGCTCCGGGATGCAAGCTGATCCTTCTCGGCGATACGGCGCAGTTGCCCCCGGTCGGGATGGACATCAGCCCCGCGCTCGATACCCGGGCACTTTCGTCCGGTTTTGGGAAGGAGGTTGTCTCGATC
>JAEWCF010000014.1 GCA_023390775.1 Bacteroidota bacterium
CATAGATCGTCTGGCTCTGGGTGATCGGCACGTTGATGTCGATCGGGCCCACTCCGCCGCTCTGGCTGAAGTAACCTCCAACGGCAAGCGGGGTCAGGGTATAGCTGTCGCAAACCTCGACATCGGCCGGGGCCGTGATCGAAAGCGTTCCGATGGTCACCACAAAGCTGGCCTCTGCCACACAGTTTGGCGTTGTGCCGCTCTGAGCATAAACGTAAACCGTCGTGCCATCGGTACAGATCTGGTCACCCGCATTCCACTGGGTGCCCGTGCCGCCCGGCCCGCTGAAGTAATTGCCTACGGTAAGCGCCGGCAAGGTATAGCAGTTACAGGCCGTGACATCGGTTACATTGATTACCGGAGTCTGGTTCACCGTAACAAGGAACGAATCTTCATCGGTGCACGTACCATCGTTCAGGTAAACATAGATAGTCTGGGTAGAGGTGATCACATCGCCCACGTTGAGCAAATTACCGCCACCATTTGTAGCCGTATAATAGTTCCCCAATGCAAGCGCAGGCAGCGTATAGCTGTCGCAAACGACCTGGTCACCCGGCGTGGTTACTGTCAGCGTTCCGATAGTAACAACAAAACTGGCCTCTGCCGTACAGTTCGGCGTGGTGCCGGTCTGTGCGTAGATGTAGACCGTAGTCCCATCGGTACAGATCTGGTCGCCCGCATTCCACTGGGTTCCGGTTCCGCCCGGGCCGCTGAAGTAGTTTCCTACCGCAAGAGTTGGAAGCGTATAGCAGTTGCATGCCGTGACGTCGCTGACCGGATCGATAACCGGGGTAGTATTTACCGTAACAAGGAAATCAACCTCGTCAACGCAGGTTCCGTCCGAAGCATAAATGTATATGGTCTGGGTGCTGGTGATAAGGTCGCCGGCATTTAGCTGCGTACCCGTTCCACCCGCGGCCGTATAGTAATTTCCGAGCGTCAGCACCGGAAGGACATACTGGTCGCACACGACTACATCGATTGGATCTTCGATATCGAATGTACCGATATTCACCGTGAAACTAACCTCCGCAACGCAGTCACCTTGGGCTGCATACACGTAAATTGTTTGTGAAGTAGTGATCACGTCATCTGCATTGAGCATGGTTCCGCCGGCATTTGCCTCGGTATAGTAATTACCGACCGCAAGCACAGGCAGCGTGTAGCTTTCACAAGCATTCACATTCTCAATGGGTTCAATGACCGGTGTCTGGTTGACCGTTACCGTGAACGAATCCTCGCCTACACAAGCCCCGCTCGCGGCATAGACGTAAATCGTCTGGCTTGTGGTGATGGTCTCGCCTTCCAGTAGCTGGGTTCCCTGTCCGCCGGCTTCGGTATAATATCCGACACCATCGGCCAGGTCAGGAAGCAGATACGATCCGCAAACGACCTGGTCGTCCGGTGCATTTACTTCAAGGTTGCCAACCGTGATCGTGAAGCTTTCTTCATCCGAACAGATATTGGTCACACCCTGAGTCGCATAAACGTACAGAGTCGTGGTTTCGGTAATGATGTCGCCCGCGTTTAGCTGGGTTCCAAGACCGCCTGCTTCGGTGAAATAGTTACCTACGGTCAGGACTGGAAGGGTATACGAATCACAAACGGCCACATCTTCGATCGCAGGTACATCCACTTCGTTGAGCTGGAGGATAACCGACTCCTCGGTCACGGTCTCAACTCCGTCGCAACCGGTATAAACCGCCTGCGCTGTTAGGGTGGTTGCATCTTCCACGCATATATTGATGGTTTGCTCATTGCTCAGCAATTGTCCGTCCTGGAACCATGAGAACACCACATTGGATTCTCCGGCAGGGACGAAACGCCAGGCCTCATTGGTCGCGGTCCATGCTCCGGTGTTTCGCCCGGGAGGCGTGTGTGCCTGCGTACCGGCAGCATTCTGGACGCCAATAACGCCATTTCCGCTGTTCCAACCCGGACAAGGTGTCCTGTTGCCGACATAAACGTCAATCATGTTCGATGTCTCATAAAGCACGATCTGGCTGGTCTGCAGACCTACCGAAGTTCCACAGCTGAATTGCGCAATCTGATAGTAGTTCACCACGAACGTACGGCATGGAGCCTCGCCGAGGATTTGGTAATTGATGTTGTGCGGCAGCGGAGCCGTTGAAACCGCAGGGTTGATATCCTGGTAAACGCCGTAGATCGCATTGCGGATCGGGAACGCGGGGTTAGGGATTGTCTGGGTAAATGCCCAGTTACAGAAGCCCGGCGCCGGCACGTTGTTGAATGTAAGGACACCGTTCGAACCTACCTGGATCGAGTTGTAGTTGGTTCCGAAGAAACAGAAGTTGAACGGAAGCGTTACGGGATTTGACCAGATGTCATCGGTGTTGACCGATACCTGCGTGCCGCCCGTAAACGGGAACGGCGGTGCAAATGGAACGGGCACAACGTTGTAGCTTGTCGTGCTGCCCGATGCGGTATAAGTCGCGGTCAGGTCGATGCAATTCGCCTCGGGACAAACGTCCACGACTCCCGATTCATTGGTGTCGATCTGGATGTCGACGCCTGCGCAAACTGGACCTTGTGCGCTGATGAAGAAGGTCTGCGGACCGCTCCAGTAGCTTGAATCCGAGTCCGAACAGATCGCCTGTACGTAGAACTCATAGAATCCGGGCTCAAGCACAGGGGTCGTAAACTCAGGAGTTGTGTTGACGATGGTTCCCATTCCGGTTCCAACCGGTACCGAACCCCCCTGTGGCTGAACGACCACTGCCCACTGTGTAGCGGTACCAGCTTCGGTCCAACCAAGGGTCGCGTCTTCGGTTCCCGATCCGATGACCACCAGGTTGGTAGGCTGCGGACAGGTTGGCGGGATACACATCGTAGTATTGGTGTACAGCACCTGCCCCTGCTGGTTTGTGCCCGGAGCATGTGTGTAAAGAACCTCGCCGAGGAAACTTGTGATCGAAATTCCCACTTCGGTCGCGAACGATCCGCCGGTGTTCCAGGTCAGGGAGAAAGGAACCCCGTTACAAAGAGGCACTTGCACCGTGATAGGTCCAGAACCGGTTGTAAAGGTCGAACCGATGGTCTGGATCGGAATGCCGTTTTGCGAGATCGTCATGGTGTTTCCGTTCCATCCGTCACCAAATGAATCGGTCATGACGAATGAATACAGACACTGGTCGGCCGGCATACAGATCGTTGTGTTGAAGTTCAACGGCCCCGCCCAAGTACTGAGGTCGGTATCCGAACAGAAAGCCCTAATGTAGAACTGATACGCAACGCCCGGGTTCAATCCGGTCATCGTGTACGGGTTGTCGGTCACGGCGGTCCAACCGGTCGTGGTAGCTGTCGGTGCAGGAGATCCTGCAGGCAGTGCCAATACATGCCAGGTTGTTTCGGTTGCGCCGGGAGTCCAGCTAAAAGTAGCCGAGTTCATCGTGATGTTAGTGACGTTAAGCGCCGTCGGCTTCGGACAAGTTGGCAAGGTCGTGAAGGCCGGGCTTACCGCCGACCAAGGATTCGCACCTCCGCCCGAACATACTGCACGTACATAATATACGTATTGGGTATCCGGGTTAAGACCGCTGATCGTGTATGGATTCTGCGTGGTATTTACCGTTGGTACGGTCGCAGCCGTTGGGGCCGGCGAACCTGCAGGAACCGCGTAGATGTCCCACGAAAGCGGGTTTGGTCCGTTAGGTGTCCAGGCCAGCGTCGCTCCAAATGTGGTGACGTTGGAAACCGTCAGGTTGGTTGGAGGCAAACACAACGGGTTCAAACAGTCCACGGTACCGGTGAACAACGAGGAGTTTTGCGTTCCCGTTCCCGGAGGTTTGATGTAAATGGTCTGGTTGAAGGAGTTTACGATTGAAATTCCGACCTCATTGGCGAACGCGCCGCCAGAGTTCCAGAACAACGTGAATGGAAGGTTGTTGCAAAGAGCAACCTGTACCGTTACGGGCCCGTTGCCGGTGGTGAAGGTGGAACCGATGGTAGCGATGGTCACACCGTTCTGGATCACGTTCATCGTGTTGCCGTTCCATCCGTCACCCCAGCTGTCGGTCATGACGAAAGAATACAGACACTGGTTGACCGGGTCGCAGATCGTGGTGTTGAAATTAACCGGACCTGCCCATGTCGAGATATCCGTATCCGAACATACCGCACGCACATAGAAGCTGTACGCCGTACCCGCAGTCAAGCCCGTAAGCACAAACGGGTTGGTGGGAGCGGCAGTCCATCCTGTGGTGGCAGCGGTCGGGGCTGGAGAACCAACCGGCAGCGCGATCACTTGCCAGGCCGTCTCTGTTCCGCCAGGGGTCCAGGCCAGTTGTACGGTAGTCTGCGTCATGTTTGTCGCAGTCAGTGCCGTTGGCTTTGGACAGGTTGGCAATGTCGTGAAGTTGGACGATGGAGCCGACCAAGGATTTGATCCGCCGCCGGCGCAAACCGCACGTACATAATAGGTATAAGTGGTATCAGGCAAAAGTCCTGAAATGGTATACGGGTTGTTGGTCGTCGTGGCCGTTGGTACACTCGCAGCCGTAGGAGCCGGGGAGCCCGCAGGGACCGCATAGATTTCCCAAGACAGCGGTGTTGGCCCGTTCGGCGTCCAGGAAAGCGTCGCGCCAAAAGTCGTGACGTTTGAAACCTGCAGGTTGGTTGGAGGCAGACAGAGCGGGTTGTTACAGTCTACGGTTCCCGAATAAAGGGTCGAGTTCTGCGTTCCCGTTCCCGGAGGTTTCACATAGATGGTCTGGCCGAATGAGTTTACGATTGATACGCCCACTTCATTGGCCCAGCTTCCACCGGCATTCCAAACAAGGGTGAACGGTCCGTCGCAAAGCGGCACGGTTACCGTAATTGGGCCGGAACCCGTCGTGAATGTCGACCCGAAAGTCGCCACGGTCGTTCCGCCCTGGATAACGCTCATCGTGTTTCCGTTCCATCCGTCGCCAAATGAATCGGTCATGATGAACTGGTAATTACACCCTACCGAACACGTTGTGGTGTTAAACAGATAAGGGCCTGACCATGGGCTGAAAGTTCCGTCACCGCAATCGGCGCGCACCCAGTATTGATACTGGCCAAGAGCAAGCGGGGTTCCGTCGATGGTCGAGTTGACACTGACGTTGGTATTTGTGGTAGTGGTGATTCCGTTACCGGCAGGAACTACCGAACCGGCCGTTTGGACGGCATACTGCCATGAAGTTGCGCCACCCGGGTTGCCCCATGAAAGGTTGGCACTGTAAACTCCTCCCGTTTCGCCAGTACCCACTGCGGTAAGGTTTGTTGGCGCAGCGCAATTGAGTTGCTGGATCACGAGGGTGTACGGAACGGTCTGCGAAACCGAGCTCGAAGACACTACAATAATATATTGTGTACCCTCGGTGACGGCAAGGCTCGGAATATCGCGAATCGTGTTCGTGTTGTTGGCCACACCGGCAAGACAGTTTACGCCGACGTTGGCGCAACCCTGATAAACAAAAATACTGGATCCATTGGAAGCCGATTGCAACGTGATGTTGACGGCTCCGGTAAACGTCGGGATAAACGAATAGAATACGTCGTTACCCGCCATATAATTGGTCGTTCCTCCGGCACAGGCCGATGGTTGCGGCGTATCGGTCGTATCTCCGTATGCCGATGTATTGGTCGTAGCGCTAAATGGCAGCCCGTTGATCACAACC
This sequence comes from Bacteroidota bacterium, assembly GCA_023390775.1. Lineage (GTDB taxonomy): Bacteria > Bacteroidota > Bacteroidia > Flavobacteriales > Flavobacteriaceae > Flavobacterium. The sequence continues at coordinate 5,664 of JAEWCF010000014.1, forward strand.
GGCGAGGCGCACGAAAGGCCAGGCGTCTGCGTGGTAAAGCTGTACGGTTCAGACCAGTCACTTGAAAGATCGCCCGGACAGATGGCCCGTACCCGGTATTGGTACGCGGTCGACGGCGCAAAGGCAACGCCACCCGGAAGCGTCGTTGTGGCGACGTACGGGTTGTTGGTGATAACCGTGCCGCTATTGCTAAAGGTACCGGTTGCCGGAACGATCTCAATCTCCCACTGCGTTCCTCCTGGGTTGCTCCAGGAAAGCGAAGCCGATGTCTGGGTGATAAGCCCTGCGGTCAATGCGGTTGGGGTGTTGCACTCAACTGCAACCCTTACCAGGTCGACCAACCATCGGTCGCCACCAAGGGTGGTGTTGACCTGGTTGTACTCCATGACAAAGGCGATGTGGACCGATTGGCCAACATAGGCATCGAGATCCACAATCTTTTCCTCATATACATTGAAGGTGGTGGTCAATTGATCTTCGCTCCATTGCTGGATAAGCGTATAGGCCGACGGATCGTTTTGTGGCGATGTGGCCGGCGCCACCATTATTTTGTAGATGGTTCCCTGATCGCCGTTGATCGTGGTCCTGGTAAAGAACCGGAGCTGGCCGTTGGCAGGAACCGTAATGGCGGGAGTTGCAAGGTAATCGCGCGACGTGTTTCCGGCCCCGATGTTTTCCCTGTTCATGAAGGCCGCTCTTGTGCCTTCAAAAACAGTTACGGGCGATGTCACTGCTGTGTTGACATTCCAGCTTTGACCCACGCCCACACCGTTGTCGAATACGCCCCATGTCCCCGAATTCAGCACCCATTGGTCGCTGGCCAGGTCAGGAAGTGTCGATCCCTCAAAACCCTCCGTCAGCACTACCTGTGAGTACCCTGCCATGGAAAGCAGGAACATGAGCAGTAAAGTAATTTTTTTCATAACGAGTTAATTGATGGAAAAATGTGTTAAATTTTAGGTTTCCAAATTTAACAAAAATTCTGTAAGTCCCCTGTTAAACTTATTATTTAACGATTGGAAGCCGCCGCGGCCCCATATCTTGGCAAAGTATCAGGCGAATCGATCGAGAATCGTTATTTTTGTGGGATAGGCCACACTATGTTAGAAAAAAACACGCATCAGCTCGAAAAAACCGTTCTGGTAGGAATCGTCACACAAAACCAAAGCGAGGAAAAGCTACGCGAATACCTGGACGAACTTGAGTTCCTGACCTTTACGGCGGGCGGCGAAGTCGTCAAGAGGTTTTCGCAAAAATTGGAGCGCCCAAACCCGAAGACTTTTTTGGGTACCGGGAAAATGGAGGAAATCGAGCAGTACATCAAGACACACCAGATTTCGACGGTGATTTTTGACGATGAACTCTCGCCCTCGCAGCAAAAGAATATCGGGAAGATCCTCGACTGCAAGGTGCTTGACCGCACCAACCTGATCCTGGATATCTTCGCCCAGCGCGCCGAAACATCGTATGCACGCACCCAGGTTGAACTTGCCCAATACCAATATCTGTTACCGCGGCTCACGGGAATGTGGACGCACCTCGAACGCCAAAAGGGTGGAATCGGGTTGCGTGGACCGGGTGAGACCGAGATTGAGACCGACCGCCGCATCGTGCGCGACCGCATCTCGCTTTTAAAGGAAAAACTCAAGACCATCGACCGGCAGATGTCGGTCCAACGAGGCAATCGGGGCGCGATGGTGAGGGTGGCCTTGATCGGTTACACCAATGTGGGGAAATCAACATTGATGAACGCCATCAGCAAGAGCGAGGTTTTTGTCGAGAACAAACTCTTTGCGACGCTCGACACGACCGTCAGGAAAGTAGTTATCAAGAATTTACCATTTCTTTTGTCAGATACCGTCGGGTTCATCCGCAAACTGCCCACGCAACTCGTCGAATCGTTCAAGGGAACTTTGGACGAAGTCCGCGAGGCCGATTTACTTTTGCACGTGGTGGATATCTCACATCCCGAATTCGAGGACCACATCGCATCGGTCAACCAGATCCTGCAGGACATCAAAAGCCACGACAAGCCGGTGCTGATGATCTTCAATAAAATCGATGCCTACCGCGCGCAGCACATCGACGACGATGACCTAATCACCGAACGCACAAAGAAACACTACTCGCTGGAACAGTGGAAGCAAACCTGGATGGGCACCGTGGGCGAAAAGAACGCGCTGTTCATCTCGGCCAAAAACAAGGAAAATTTTGAGGAGTTCAGAAAGCGTGTGTACGAGGCCGTCCGGCAGATCCACATCACACGGTTCCCATACAACAATTTCCTGTACCCCGATTACGACGAGGCATCTGAAGAAAATGCCTAGAACCCGTAATTCGCGCCCACGCCAAACACCTGACGGACCTGGAATCCGCGGAAAGCGTTGTCGTCGTAGATCGTCTGGAAATTGATGTTGGTGGTCAGGAAGCGGTTGATCTTCATGACGACATTGAGCTGGTAATCCAGATCGACATTCTGCGGATCTTCGAGGTAATTGGAATACAGGTTCAGGATGTTTTCAAGTGAAACATTTGCCACAATCCCGAATTTGTAATAGGCCGCCGCATTGAAACCCAGTTCGTAACGCAGCGATTCGCCTTCCTCAACGCCAAAATAGGCCTCATCCGGCAGCGTGAAGGATTTGTCCACAAAGGTCAATTTCGAGGTGAGCGGCGCAAAGTTTACTTTGAGGTTGTCGTTTTGTTTCCAGAGCACGCCGGGCCCAAAGGAAAGGTAGGCCGGCGACATGAAGTTGGTGTATTGCGTCCGGATTTCGGCGCCATTGTCATCGGTGGAATAATTATATCCCTTTGTAAACTGCGTCTTGAAGTTCAATAAAGCCGAATAATACCACTTTGCATTGGTTTGCATCTGCTTGCCCAAAAGCGAATTGAATTCAAGGCGGTCATCGGTCTTCTTGGCAAAGGAACTCGTGCGGGTCTTGACCAACCCGTAAGAGGCGATGATCTTGTTGTCCCAGGCCCAAAGCCCCTTCTTGTAGTTGAAATCGTAATTGAGCCCGAGGTTTCCCGAGATGTTGTTCTCACCGCCCGCAAGCCAATTGTCAAATGTGGATTGGCTAAAGAGGATCGAAGCATTGCCCTTCCTGGTCCATGGGCTGATGGTATCGGCGGCAACGGCGGTGGAATCCTGGGCAAGCGCGTTGAGGATTCCAAAGGTAAAACATAGAAGGGCCAGCTTTGTTTTCATGATTTCCCGGTTTTGCACAAAGATAAAAATTCCTACCGACGCTTGTACAGCGGCACCGCCGAACATGCCTCGCCATACATGAGGCTACGCGCGACCGGTTGAAGGAATTGCGCCGCCAGCAGATAGCCATTCTCGGGCACCGGGTGCCTGGAGCATCCCTTGATGATTACCGGTTTGTCCCGATAGGGCTCATAATCCAGCGACGGAAGCAATTCGGCATAGAAGAGTTGGTCAAGTTCCGAGGCGCGCCCGCTGAAAACCCTACGGGCAAACGGAGCAGCATGCATCGAAACCAATAGCGCCGCCCAACCCGGGAGAATGGCTTCGGTACTGCAAAAAACCCCGACAATCGCGCCTTCATACTGCGTCCAATCGTGTTCCTTCAAGGCCTGGCGAAATTCCTTCTCGCGCAGCACGTAACCATCCGCGAGCCATTGCGCCAGGTCAATCTCGTGGCGTGCGCCCAGCGGATAGTAATCCTCCAGGTCGAAAACCTCCAGTGCGCTTTCAGCGACGCGGTTGACGATTTCGCCTTCCATCACAGCATTCCGAGTTCGAGTTTGGCCTCCTCGCTCATCAAATCCTTGCTCCACGGCGGATCGAAGGTGATCTCCACCTCAACATCCCTGACGTTCTCGATTTTTTTGACCTTCTCCTCCACCTCGCGCGGAAGCGACTCGGCGACGGGGCAATTGGGCGACGTGAGCGTCATCAGGATTTTCACCTCATAATCGGTGTTGACCATGACATCGTAAATTAGTCCGAGTTCATAGATATCCACGGGGATTTCCGGGTCGTAAATGCCTTTCAAGACCTTGACGATTTGTTCCCCGAGAGCGTTTGTGTCGATTTCCTGTTCCATATCAATTTTTGGCGGCAAAGGCCAGCGCATACATTTTTATTTGTTTGATCATCGAGACCAGCCCGTTCGCGCGCGTGGGCGAGAGATGGTCCTTGAGCCCGATCTCGTTAATGAAATCGGTGTCGGCGTCCAGGATTTCCTGGGGCGACTGGTTCGAGAAGACGCGGATCAAAATGGCGATGATGCCCTTGGTGATGATCGCGTCGCTGTCGGCGGTGAAGACCACTTTTCCGTCCTCGCGGTCGGCGTGCAGCCAGACCTTGGATTGGCAACCCTTGATGGTATTTTCGTCGGTTTTGTATTTTTCGTCGATCAGCGGAAGCGATTTTCCCAAATCGATGACATATTGGAAACGCTCGTCCCAATCATCGAACATCGAGAATTCGTCCACAATCTCCTGCTGGATTTCCTTGATCGTCATTACTCCTCCTTTACCAATGCGAGCACGCGATCCACGAGTTCCTTGATTTCGGCAGGCGGCTCGCCGTGGTCGAAATCGGTGGTTTCGTAGGCCATCTTGTTGTGCGTGATCTTCAGTTTTGCGATAGCGGCCCCGTCATAAAATCGCTTCTCGGTGGGCGGTTTTAGGTTGGGCAGGCTCTCGAGATTGACTTTTTGGAAAGCCGATACCAGCGCCTTCCAATCGGCATCGGATATGGCCTGCTTTTGCGGCTTGTCCATCCCGTTGCGGTCGCGCGATACCGTAAATTGCTTGTCCTGCACGTTAATCTTTTGGTAGAATCCGCGGGAATTCGCCGAATATTCGATGACCGTGTCCTTCATCTCGGCACTGTCCTCGCAACCGCCCTGCGAAAATACCGCGAGCAATATGATGGCTATTAATTTCATGGCAATTGTTTTAAACTTAAACGCCCGAAGTTACGAAATCGCGTGCTCAAAAGCTACGACAACATGGTTTTGGCCTTGATCAGTGCCGATGCGAGCCTGTCGATTTCCTCTTTGGTGTTGTAAAACGAAAACGACGCGCGCACCGTTCCCACGATCTTGCAGAACGTCATGATGGGCTGGGCGCAATGGTGCCCGGTCCTGACGGCGATGCCCTGGCGGTCTACAATGGTTCCCACATCATACGGATGCAGCTCGCCGATGTTGAACGAGATTACCGATGCTTTTTGAGGAGCGATTCCCCAGATTTTCAACCCTTCGATTTCCAACAATTTTTGAGTGCCGTATTGCAAAAGCTCGTTTTCGTATGCCATGATTTTCTCATAGCCGATGCCGTTTAGATAATCGATCGCGGTCCCAAAGGCGATGCCGTCGGCGATGTTGGGCGTTCCCGCCTCGAACTTGTGCGGCAGGTCGGCGTAGGTGGATTTCTCGAAAGACACTTCCTTGATCATCTCTCCCCCGCCCTGGTACGGCGGCAGTTTCTCGAGCCACGATTCCTTTCCGTACAAGATCCCCACTCCGGTTGGCCCGCACATCTTGTGTGCCGAGAAGCAGTAGAAATCGCAACCCAGCGCCTGCACATCGGGTTTGAGGTGCGGTGTGGCCTGAGCGCCGTCGATTAAAATGGCGGCACCAAATTCGTGCGCCTTTCGGATCATGAATTCGATGGGGTTTACGGTTCCGAGCGCGTTGGAGACATGGTTGACGGCAACGACCTTTGTTTTTTCGGATAGAAGACTGACGTACGCATCCATGTCCAAAACCCCGTCGAGGCCCATCGGGATGACTTTTAGGGCCGCGCCCGAACGCTCGCACGCGAACTGCCACGGAACGATGTTGGAATGGTGCTCGAGCGCCGAAACGATGACCTCGTCGCCGGGCTTCAAAAGCGAGGCAAATCCCGAAGCAACCAGATTCACGGCATGCGTGGTTCCAGAGGTAAAGATCACCTCATGCACCTTTTGCGCATTGATGTGCGCCCGAACCTTCTCTCGAGATTGCTCGTAGGCATCGGTGGCGAGTTGGGAAAGCGTGTGCACGCCCCGATGGATGTTCGCGTTGATTTCCCGATAATATTTGGAAATCGCATCGATTACGACCTGTGGCTTTTGGCCGGTCGCGCCGTTGTCAAAATAGACCAATGGCTTGCCGTTCACCTCGCGGGAAAGGATTGGGAAGTCTTTGCGGATATCGTGTACGTTGAAGCTCATATTTTGGAATTGGCCCTAGCCCCGATCGCAGCGGCATCCTTTTGAGGCCATAGCCGAAAAAGATAGAGCGGAGAGCGGGAAAAAGCTCCTAAATCATTTATAAATCAAACCCCATCTTCACGCCCAGTTTGGTCGCGATGATCTTGGTGATGCGCGCCTTGAGTTCGGGGATGCGGATGGACTCGATGGCCTCATTCGAGAACGCATACATGAGCAGCGCCTTGGCCTCTTTTTGCGGAATGCCCCGCGATTGCATGTAGAACATGGCGCGGTCGTCAAGCTGGCCGATGGTGCAGCCGTGCGAACACTTCACGTCGTCGGCAAAGATTTCGAGCTGTGGTTTGGCGTTGATCGTAGCCTTGTCGCCCAGCAGGATGTTGTTGTTTTGCTGGAAGGCATCGGTTTTTTGGGCCTCTTTTTCCACGAAAATCTTACCGTTGAACACGCCGGTCGAGCGTTCGGTATAAATGCCTTTGTAATTCTGGTGGCTTTCGCAATTGGGCTGCGCGTGGTGCACGAGGGTATGGTGGTCAACGTGCTGCTGGCCGCCAATGATCGTGATGCCTTTGAGGGTCGACTCGATGCGCTCGCCCTTATGGAAGAAGTTCAGGTTGTTGCGGGTGAGGTTTCCGCCAAAGGAAAAGGTGTGTACCGAAGCGTGGCTGTTGCTCTCCTGCGAGATGTAGGTATTGTCGATAAGCGAGGCGCTCAGGTTGTCGTTTTGCACCTTGTAATAATCCACAATGGCGCGGCTTCCGGCGAATACCTCCGTCACCGAATTGGTCAGCACCGCATTGTCGTTCAGGCTCTGGTGGCGTTCGATGATCTGGACATGCGCGTTCTCGCCCACGATGACCAGATTGCGCGGCTGGACCATAAGGGCGGCCTCGCTTCCGGTGGAAAAGTACATGATCTCAACGGGTTTGTCGGCGACCTTGTTGCGCGGAATGTTGATGTAAGCGCCCTCGATCGCGAAAGCCGTATTGAGCGAGGTCATGGCCTCATCGATGCTCGCGGCCTTGTTGAAATAGGCCTCGATAATTTCCTTGTACTTGGGCTTGGTGAGTGCCGATGACATCAGGCAGACATCGATTCCGTCATGCGTCGTGGAAGAAAGGAAGGAACTGAAAACGCCATCCACGAAAACCACCTTGTACGTATCGATCTCGTGTAGGAAAAAGCGCTTGACATCGGCAAAATCGACCGACGGCTCCGACTTTGGAAACACGGTGAAATCGCTTTTGAGCACCTGGTTGAGCGAGGTGTATTTCCATGCCTCGTCGCGCCTGGTGGGGAAGCCTTTGTTTTCAAAATTCTGTATGGCCGCCGTGCGCAAGTCGTGCACCCTGTCGTGAACGTCCACGCGTTCTTCGAAGGCCATGAAGGAGGCGATGAGTTTTTCTTTTAGTTCCATTTTTGTCGAATGTCGAATGTCGAACGTCGAAAGACTTTCCTCTTCAACTCTTTTGTAAATATTTTATCAGTCCGCCAAGCAATTGGGAAATTTTTGAAACGTCATCAACCAATTCCCGATGCTGTACTTCTTCTATGTAATTTAGGTCTGAAGCGAGATAAAGTTGCGATCGCAACTCGGACGCCGATGCCTTGGCAATAAAGAGGAAATGGGCAAATTCCCTGTCTGAATTCCTTTCAAAACCTTCGGCAATATTTGAACTTATCGAAATTGAGGACCGCCTCATCTGTCGCGCAAGGTCAAAATCGCTTCTGAAACATACACTCCCCGTTGTCAGGTAAATCTTCTTGTTCAATTCCCGGGCTTTTTGCCAAGAAACAATTTCTTCAAATGATTTGAATTTCTGCATGGCGTATAAATGTTTGATGGCGAGTATATTAGCCGATTGTTACCGTCGTTCGACTTGCGACGTTTGACGCTGGTTAGGTGCCTAGTCGAATTTTACTTCATTCGACATTCGTCATTGGACATTCGTCAGCAAATTAATCTCCGATTAATTTGCATTCTTGATCCAATCATACCCCTTCTCCTCCAACTCATACGCCAGTTCCTTGCCGCCCGATTTGACAATGCGGCCGTTGTAAAGTACGTGGACAAAATCAGGGACGATGTAGTCCAAAAGGCGCTGGTAGTGCGTGATGACCACGACCGCGTTCTTGTCGCTCTTGAGTTTGTTGACGCCGTTTGCCACGATCCGAAGCGCGTCGATATCAAGGCCCGAATCGGTTTCGTCCAGGATCGCGAGCCTGGGTTCCAGCATCGCCATCTGAAAGATCTCGTTACGTTTCTTTTCGCCGCCCGAAAAGCCTTCGTTGAGTGAGCGAGACATGAATTTGCGATCGATCTCAAGCAGTTCCGATTTTTCGCGGATCAGCTTGAGCATCTCGTTGGCCGGCATCTCCTCCAGTCCTTTGGCCTTACGGTGTTCGTTAATCGCCGTCTTCATGAAGTTGGTCACCGATACGCCCGGGATCTCGACCGGATACTGGAACGAAAGGAACACACCCTTGTGCGCTCTTTCTTCCGGCGCCAGGTCCGACAGGTCTTCGCCGTCGAGGTAAATTTCACCGTCGGTCACTTCGTAATTCTCGTTGCCGGCAATCACCGCCGAGAGCGTGCTTTTCCCGGAACCGTTCGGCCCCATGATGGCATGAACTTCGCCCGCCTTGACTTCCAGGTCGATTCCTTTTAAGATATCCTTGCCTTCGACTCCGGCGTGGAGGTTTTTGATTGATAACATAGTTTAATGTGTAAATGTGCAAATGTGTAAATGATCAATTACGGCTGCACAATATTTTTAGTTTAATTGGTATATTTTCACATTGAATAATTGGTACATTATCCAACCGACCCCTCCAACGAAATCTCCAACAGCTTCTGCGCCTCGACGGCGAATTCCATCGGGAGTTTGTTGAGGACTTCTTTTGAGAAACCGTTGACGATGAGCGCAATGGCCTTTTCGGTCGGGATTCCGCGCTGGTTGCAATAGAAAACCTGGTCCTCGCCGATTTTGCTTGTCGTGGCCTCGTGTTCGATCTTGGCTGACGGATTTTTGCTCTCGATGTACGGGAAGGTATGCGCGCCGCAATTGTTGCCCATCAGCAAGGAGTCGCACTGCGAGAAGTTACGGGCGTTGTCGGCGCGTGGAGAAACCTGGACGAGCCCGCGGTAGCTGTTTTGCGATTTTCCGGCCGAGATTCCCTTTGAAATGATGGTCGACTTGGTGTTTTTGCCCAAGTGGATCATCTTGGTCCCCGTATCGGCCTGCTGGAAATTATTGGTCACTGCGATCGAGTAGAATTCCCCAACCGAATTATCGCCCTTCAGGATGACCGACGGATATTTCCAGGTGATCGCCGAACCGGTCTCCACCTGCGTCCACGAAATCTTCGCGTTCTTTTCGCAGAAGCCGCGCTTGGTCACGAAGTTGTAAACCCCGCCCTTGCCTTCCTTGTTCCCGGGATACCAGTTCTGGACGGTCGAATACTTGATCTCGGCATCGTCGAGCGCGATGAGCTCCACGACCGCGGCATGCAACTGGTTTTCGTCACGGCTCGGCGCTGTGCAGCCCTCGAGATAGGAAACGTAGCTTCCTTCATCGGCGACCACGAGCGTCCTCTCGAACTGCCCGGTTCCGGCCTGGTTGATGCGGAAATAGGTCGAAAGTTCCATCGGGCAGCGAACGCCCTTGGGAATGTAGCAGAACGATCCGTCGGAGAATACCGCCGAATTCAGCGCTGCATAAAAATTGTCTTTTTGGGGAACGACCGTGCCCAGGTATTTTTTGATGAGTTCGGGATGTTCCTGGATGGCTTCGGAAATCGCGCAGAAGATGATGCCCTTTTCGGCCAACGTTTTCTTGAAGGTTGTCGCCACAGAAACCGAGTCTACGACAATGTCCATCGCGACCCCGGCAAGTTTCTTTTGCTCGTCGATCGAGATACCAAGTTTCTTGAAAGTCTCCAAGAGTTCGGGGTCGACCTCGTCCAGGCTGGCGTACTTGTCCTTTTTCTTCGGAGCCGAATAATACGAAATCGCCTGGAAATCCGGCTTCTCGTACTGGATGTTGGCCCATTCCGGCTCTATCATTTCCTTCCACGCCCTAAAGGCCTCGAGCCGCCACTCGGTCATCCATTCCGGCTCGCCTTTCTTGTGCGAGATCGCCCTGACGATGTCCTCGTTAAGCCCGACGGGAAAGGTCTCGGATTCAATATCGGTATAAAACCCATATTCGTACTCCTTGTTCTCGAGTTCGATCTTGAGTTCTTCTTCGGTGTATTTTGACATATATTTTGTCTAATGTCCAATGTCGAATGTCGAACGAACCTAATCATCTACATTTCTGGACCAATTTATTACTGTCGAATATCCAATGTCGAGTGTCAAACGATACCTTTTAAGTGACAATTACGGACAGTTGATATTTTCAATTCCATCGGATGACGATGCATCCGGTATTCAATATTATTTATTTCGACGCCAGTCATTCGACATTCGTCATTCGTCATTCGTCACAAACTAAACGATTCCCCGCACCCGCAAGTCCTGTTCGCATTGGGATTGTTGAAGACGAAGCCCTTGCCGTTAAGCCCGCCGGAAAATTCCAATGTGGTGCCTGCCAGGTACAGGAAGCTCTTCTTTTCCACGGCAATCTTGATATCGTTGTCGGCGAAGATCTTGTCCTGATCGCCGGTTTGCTTGTCGAATTTCAATTCATAGGAAAGGCCCGAACAACCACCACTTTTCACGCCTACACGAACATAGTCCTGCACGGGATCAAAGCCCTCCTCAGTCATGAGGCTCACGATCTTTTTGCGTGCCGATTCTGAAACCTTGATCATTTTATATAGAATTTGTCTAAATTATCGGCAAAGATAAGTCATAAATCGATGTTTCACGAAGCGGGTAACATTTTTATAACGAATGCAATTATAACGCGGGGCTATGGCAAGCAAGGCCGAATTGCTTAATTTGCGTGACAATTTTTGACCGATGAAACTATACCCGATAGAAGCCGGAAATTTCAAGCTTGACGGCGGAGCCATGTTTGGCGTTGTACCGAAAACGATCTGGAACAAGACCAATCCCGCCGATGCCAACAACCTGATCGACATTGCCGCCCGCTGCCTTTTGATCGAAGACGGCAACCGGTTGATCCTGATCGACACGGGAATGGGCGACAAGCAATCGGAGAAGTTTTTTGGCTACTATTCGCTATGGGGCGATCACGCACTTGACAAATCACTCGCCGAAGCCGGATTTTCCCGCGATGATGTGACCGATGTCTTCATGACGCACCTTCACTTCGATCACTGCGGCGGAAGCGTGAGCTGGAACAAGGATCGCACGGGCTATGAGCCGGCGTTCAAAAACGCGAAATTCTGGACCAACGAGGACCATTGGAATTGGGCCGTTAAACCGAATGCGCGCGAAAAGGCTTCGTTCTTGCCCGAGAATATCCTTCCGATGCAGGAAAGCGGCCAGCTGAATTTTATCCAAAGGCCATCGGGGGATACGCTGGCGAATTCGGAACTGGGCTTTGACATCTTCTTTGCCGATGGGCATACCGACAAGATGATGATCCCAAAGATCAAATTCGGCGACAAGACCATCTGCTTCATGGCCGACCTTTTGCCGACGGCGGGGCACCTTCCACTGCCCTACGTAATGGGTTACGACACACGCCCGCTTTTGACGTTGCCGGAAAAGGCAAAGTTTTTGGAAGAGGCGGCCGCCAATAATTATTACCTGTTCCTTGAACACGATGCGCATAACCCCGTAATCACCGTCGAGATGACCGAAAAAGGCGTGAGGCTCAAGGAGGTTTTTGCGTGTGGGGATGTCTTAAGGTAACGTTAATCAAAAAATCGGCTGTAACAAAAACCAATACTTTAGACCAATTTTTCAAAATTTTAAACTCCTGTAAAAGATGAATATGTTCAAAAAAGTGATGCTCGGCGCGGTACTGATGTTCGCGTTTTCGGCATCGGCACAAAAGGCTCCTGCCAATTCAATCGAAAAACTGACATCCAAGAAGGGGCAGTTGACCGAAAAACAACTTCAGCGCTGGAGCCATCTCGACCTGGCTTCCGACACCATTCCCGGAATGAGCGTGGACCGCGCGCACGAATTGCTCAAAAATAAGAAAGGGACCAAGGTCATTGTCGGGGTCATTGACTCGGGAGTTGACATCGAGCACGAAGATCTTAAGGATGTCATCTGGAAAAACACAAAGGAAATTGCAGGAAACGGCATCGATGATGACAAGAACGGTTATGTGGACGATATCCACGGCTGGAATTTCCTGGGCGATGCGACCAAGGAAAACCTTGAGATGACGCGGATGCTGAAAAAGCCGGACGACGGTTCGGCCGAATACAAGCGCGCCAAGGAGGCCTACGAGAAACAATACCAAAAGGCAATGGGCGGGAAGCAGCAGGTAGATTTCATCATGCAGGCGCACAATGCGATCGTCGACCATCTGAAAAAACCGAATTACACGGCTGAGGACCTGAAGAAAATCGAGACTACCGACCAAAACCTGCTCCGTTCCAAAATGGTGATGACGCAGATCGCCGGCCAGGTAGGAGAGGGGTTCATCGAAGAGATTACCGGTTTCAAGGACCACATCTATGACATGCTCAACTACAACCTGAACAAGGATTTTGACGGGCGTAAGGCAATCGGCGACAATCCAAACGATATCAACGACCGCAAATACGGAAACAACAATGTCATCGGTCCCGACAAGGAGGAGGCGATGCACGGAACCCACGTCGCGGGCATCATCGCGCAGGGCCGCAACAACGGAATCGGGGGTGACGGGGTCGCGAACAACGTGGAAATCATGGCATTGCGCGCGGTTCCTAACGGCGATGAATATGACAAGGACATCGCGCTAGCGATCCGGTACGCGGTTGACAACGGCGCCAAGGTCATCAACGGCAGCTTCGGCAAGAGTTTTTCGCCGCAAAAGCAGTGGGTCTTTGACGCGATCAAGTACGCCGAATCCAAAGACGTGCTGATCGTTCACGCGGCCGGTAACGATGGTCTTGACATCGACAAGGACGAAAACCGCAATTACCCGAACGATTCAGAGGACAACAAGACCGAGATTGCGGGCAACTTCCTGTCTATCGGCGCGTTGGGCAAAACATACGATCAAAACATGGTCGCCGAATTCTCAAACTACGGAACCTTCAACGTCGACGTTTTTGCTCCCGGAATGGAAATTTACGCGACAGTACCCAATAACAAATACAAATTCGAGCAGGGAACTTCGATGGCTTCTCCAAATGCGGCCGGTGTTGCGGCGCTCGTTCGTTCCTACTATCCAAACCTGACCGCTCGCCAGGTGAAGCAGATCCTGATCGAGTCCGGGACACCCATCGCCAACGAGGTGGTCCTTGGAGAATCTCAGGAGAAACGCTCATTTGCGAAAGCCTCAAAAGGCGGACGGATCGTCAACGCCTACAACGCGATGGTGATGGCCGAGAAAATGTCCAAAACCAAACTTCCTGCTAACAAAATCAAGGGATAATGTATAAAATCGCGGCGCTGGCGCTGACTTTAATTTCGCTGAATTCGGCAGCCCAAAACGGATATTGGCAACAACATGTGGATTACAAAATGGACGTGTCCATGGACGTGTCCAACTACCGATACAAGGGAACGCAACAGCTTGTCTATACCAACAATTCGCCGGATACGCTCAAACGGGTCTTTTACCACCTGTACCCCAACGCCTTCCAGCCCGGAAGCGAGATGGACATGCGGGTGAGGACCATTGCCGATCCCGATGGCCGGATGGCCAAAAAGGTGAAGGTGCTGGGCAAGGAAGTACGCGAAAGCCGGATCAAAAACCTTAAACCCGACGAGATCGGGTTTTTGCGTGTGTCAAATTTCAAACAGGACGGCGTTGCCGCGGTAGCGAAGGAAGTCGAAACTATTTTGGAAGTGACACTCGCCAAACCGCTTTTGCCCGGAGCCAAGACAACCTTGACGCTCGATTTCGACGGCCAGGTTCCCGTGCAGATTCGCCGAAGCGGACGCAACAATTCGGAAGGCGTGGAGCTTTCCATGGCGCAGTGGTATCCCAAGATGGCCGAATACGATTTCGAGGGCTGGCATGCCGATCCCTATATTGCCCGCGAATTCCATGGTGTTTGGGGTAACTTTGACGTGAAGATCACCATCGACAAAAATTATGTGCTTGGCGGATCGGGGTATTTGCAGAATCCGGATCAGATAGGCCACGGATACCAAAAGAACGGAGCGGTCGTCAAGCCCGGAAAAGGGAAAACACTCACCTGGCATTTCATCGCGCCAAACGTCCACGATTTCACCTGGGCGGCCGACAAGGAATATCTACACGATACCGTTCAGGTTCCCGATGGCCCGACCCTGCACTTCCTTTATCAGAACAACCCGAAAATCATTGACAACTGGAAGAAATTGCAGCCAAAGGCCGTCGAGGTCATGCAGGCCTTCAACCGCATTGTCGGCAAATATCCGTATGACCAATACTCGGTGATACAGGGCGGCGACGGCGGAATGGAATACGCCATGTGCACGCTGATCCTTGGCGAAGGTACTTTTGAAGGTTTGCTGGGTGTTACAACCCATGAAATGGGGCATTCGTGGTTCCAGCACGTGGTCGCGACCAATGAGTCGAAGCACGGATGGATGGACGAGGGCTTTACGACTTTCATTGAGGACATGGTGCTCAACGAGCTTTCGGCGGAAAAGAAAGCGAACCCATTTACCGGCTCCTACAACGGCTACTATTTCATGGCGAACTCGGGCAAGGAGCAACCGCAATCCACTCACGCCGACCGCTTTGACGAAAACCGCATGTACAGCATCACATCGTACAGCAAAGGAAGTGTTTTCCTGACACAGCTCGGCTATTTGATAGGCTGGGACAATTTGATGAAGACGATACGCCGGTTTTATTCCGAGTACAAGTTCAGGCACGCAACGCCAAATGATTTTAAGCGGGTTGCCGAGAAGGTTTCGGGCGCATTGCTCGACTGGTACCTCATCGATTGGACCCAAACCACCAACACGATCGATTATGCCATTGCGGAGGTTAAGGATTCCGATAAAGGCGCAACGGTATCATTGGAGAGGATTGGCCGCATGCCAATGCCCATCGATTTGCTCGTGGAATATGCCGATGGTTCAAAGGAGAGTTTTTACATTCCGCTGCGGATGATGTCGTTCCAAAAGGAAAATCCCTATCCCGAAATCAAGCGCACCGTCCTTGCGGACTGGGCCTGGGGAAATCCGAAGTATGATTTGGTCCTGCCAAGGGCGAAAAGCCAGGTGAAGTCCATCCGCATCGACCCGAGTGGGCTCATGGCCGACATCAAGCAGGAAAACAACCGGTACGGCCAATAAAAAACAAAACCCTCCCGAAATGAATTCCGACAGGGTTTAAGGGAATGAATCCCTGATATTGTTGGGTTTTTATCTGCTTTGTTTCCAGCGGTTGCTTCCTCAACCTGCAGATAGTGCTATGATGTAAAAGTACAACCGCAATGCGTGGAACACGTTGCAGAATTTTTTTAAAAGGTTACATAATTAACGGGTTCATAAAGTCTTAGCCGTGGAACAGTCATATCCTAGGGAAGAAAAGCTCAAGGGCCGAACTTTGATCAATTCGTTGTTCGCCGAGGGGAAATCGATTTCCCAGTATCCCGTGCGGCTGGTGTATGTTCCGGTCGATGGCCAGCAGGTCCCTTTGCGGATGGGGGTTTCGGTTTCAAAAAGGTACTTCAAGCGGGCAAACCGAAGGAATTACATCAAACGGTTGCTTCGCGAATGTTACCGGTTAAACAAGGGCGATCTCCTGGGTGGGGACAGGCACTATGCCTGCATGCTCATTTATCAGTCCGGCGAGGAACCCCGATTTGAGGAACTGCAAAGCAAGGTCAAAAAATTGTTTGCCAAAGCCCTGGCGCAATGGACATCTGCTGACAACCCGAAATAAATCCGGCGCTGCGGCGTTCCTAATTTTGTTACATTAGCCTGTTATAATTTTTCCAAAAATGATTCAAAAGTTGCGCTTTATCAAGAAACGGTACGTGCTTCCGGTCATCGCCGGCGGCATGTTGTATGTGGGTGCGGGATTTAAGGAGGACTTCTTTGAAATCGCGAAGCAGATTGAAATCTTCACAACCATGTTCAAAGCCGTGAACATGAATTACGTGGACCAGACCAACCCGGCCGAACTCATGGACAAGGCGATCAAGAGCATGCTTGCCGACCTGGATCCCTACACGGTGTACTTCAACGAGCAGGACGTGGTCAAATTCAAAATCAACAATACCGGCGAGTACACGGGAATCGGTGCTATGATCACGCGAAAAGGAGGGAAGCTCATCATCAAAGAACCGTACAAGAATTATCCGGCGGACAAAGCGGGACTAAAGGCGGGTGACGAAATCATCCAGATCGGCGAAGTCAATCTCGAGGACTTCAAGGAAGATGCGGGCCAATTGCTTAAGGGGGCGAAAAATGCAAAGATTGACGTGAAATACAGGCGACAGGGGAAGGTCCAGTCAGCTACTATCGTGCTCGAGGAAGTAGAGCTCAAGGCCGTCCCGTTTTTCTCAAAAGTCGACGCGAAGACGGGTTACATCGTGCTCTCGCAATTCAATCGGAAAGCAACGCTTGAGACCAAGGAAGCACTCGAACAACTCAAGCGCGAGGGCGCCGAACGCATCGTCCTCGACCTTCGCGGGAATCCGGGCGGGCTTTTGGCCGAGGCGGTCAACATCTGCAACCTCTTTGTTCCAAAAGGCGAGGTGATCGTGACCACGAAATCCAAGATCGAGAAGCACAACAATACCTACAAAACGACCCGCGAGCCGATAGATACCGAGATACCGCTTGTCATTCTGGTCGATGGCCGAAGCGCCTCGGCATCGGAAATCGTGGCAGGAGCCCTTCAGGACCTCGACCGCGCCGTTATTGTGGGCAGCCGAAGTTTCGGGAAAGGATTGGTCCAAAGGCCGGTAGACCTGACCTATGGCACCCAGATCAAGATTACCATTTCGCGTTATTACACACCATCCGGCCGGTGCATCCAGGCGCTGGACTATGCGCACCGCGACCAGGAGGGCAAGGCGGTCCGGACCGATGCCACGAAATACAACGCTTTCCGTACCCGCAAGGGCCGCACGGTTTACGATGGAGGCGGGATCCTGCCCGACGTGGAACTGACCGAAACCAAGCTCAGCCCCATTTCGGAGGCGCTGGTCCGCAACGACGGCATCTTCAACTACGTGACTTATTACTATTACAAAAACCCCGCGCTCGGTGATAAGATCCCGACCATAACCGATGCCGACTTCAATGATTTCAAGGCTTTCCTGAAAAAGGAAAATTTCTCTTTCGACACCGAAACCGAACTCGCCCTGAAGAAAACCCTGGAGGCCGCCAAGAAGGAACAGATCGATGCTTCCATTACATCCGAGTACCAACAGTTGCTGGCATCCCTGCAAAAAAGCGAAGAAAATCAGCTGAACCAGAACCAGAAAGAGATTAAAAATCTACTTTTGGACGAAATTATAAAGCGGTACCAGTACAAGGAAGGGCTCTACCAGTATTACACCAAAAGCAATTCCGAGATCAAGAAAGCCATCGCGATCCTGGACAATGCCGCCGAATACAACAAGATCCTAAAGCTGTAAATGAAGCATTTTCTCAGGTTGTTGCCGCTGCTTTTCTTTGGATGGGTACAGGCGCAGGAAGAAGTGGTCCAATCGGTCTACTTTGATTTCGACAAATTTTCCCTTGACCCCAAGCAGGAGCAGGCGGTGGTGAATTTCATCAAATCCACCGATTCCACCCGTATCGAATCGGTGGAAATCTTCGGCTATACTGACGATATCGGGAAAGAAGCGTACAATTTCAAGCTATCGACCAACCGCGCGAACACCATCCGCGAAGCGCTGCTCAAAAACGGCATCCGCAACAAGATCATCGTGACCATCGAGGGCAAGGGCCGCATTCTCATCGATGACGACATCGTCGAAAACCTTCCTGAAAAGCGATCGAAAAACCGACGCGTCGACGTCGTGCTCAATCTCAAGGAATTGCCCAAGATCGAACTCCCGGGCTTTTACACATCGGTACAAAAAAAGCACGTCGTTGGTGACCACATTTATCTGGAAAACCTGCTGTTCGAGCGCGGAAGCAGCAAACTCACCATGAAGGCCAAGACGCAATTGGACGGCATCGCGCGGCAACTCTTGAAGTACAAGAATTTGCAGTTCGAGGTCCAGGGACACGTATGCTGTACGCCGCCGTATCAAAAAGAGGCCATTGACCGCGAGACCCGCAAGCGTCAACTCTCACAAAACCGCGCCGAATCGGTATACAAATACCTTGTTTTCAAGAAAATTGCCAAGAACCGCATGACCTTCAAGGGATACGGGAACACCGTCCCGCTCGGCAAGGGCGCCGAATACGACCGCCGCGTTGAGTTGGTGATCACCAAAATCTAGATTAGCCGCGCCGAATCATCCGGATATGTGGGATGTCATCTTCCAGGTAGGTTTCGCCCTTGACGGCAAATCCGTGGAACTCATAAAATTTTTTCAGGTAAAGCTGTGCCGATATCTCGATGTCGACCGCCCCAAATTCGCGATGGATGTCGGTGATGGCCACGCGCATTAGGTCATGGCCCCATTTGCGGTCCCGAAACTCGCGCGCAATCACCACCCGGCCAATCGACGCAAGTTCAAAATAATCCCCCGGCCTGAACAATCTGGCGTAGGCCACGATGCGCTCCCCGAAAAAGCCCAAAAGGTGGATCGCGCCCTGGTCTTTATTGTCAATATCCTGATAGACGCAATCCTGTTCCACCACAAAGACTTCCGACCGCAACCGCAGCACTTGGTATAGTTCGGGTATCGAAAGGCCGTCAAAAGGGCTTATTTTCCATTTTAGTGCCATCAGTCCAATTTAAGGGTTTTAATTATGGCCTCGAGTTCGTGCATCAGGTCGCGTTTTTCCTTTGACGGCGCGTAGCAAAAACCCTCGAGCACCAGGATGCGCGATCGTTTTGGGTCACGAATCGCAAAATTAATGAAGGGCCCCGACATGAAGTCATTGCGAAGCTCCCACGTCCCTTTTGACTCGAGCGCCTTGTGACCGGCGACCGTCGTCTCGCGGATGTACGGCGCATAGGCCCCTTCGGTCACCATGGGGCTGTCGGGCACCGTTCCGTGGATATAGGCAGCCCCGATCGAATCCCTGATCCGCGTAAGGTTATTGACGAGTTCCGGGCCCGGCACAAGTGCATCCATCGGCAATTCATATATCAAAAGGCTTGTATTGCCGCTGATGATCTCGCGTTTCAGCCAGGTAAATTTCGGGCCTTCGCGCACGATTTTGTACGCGGTGGGAATATCCAGCGCAATCCCGAATTTTGCCTTCAACGGCGCTATATCCAAAAGCGAACTATCCATGCGCTGTTGCGCTTCCCGCAATTCGGTGGCCTTGATGATTTCAACGATCTGGGGTGCGCGCTGCTCGATCATTTGGAGCAGTTCGGGAATGTTGCGCCCGGAAATCCTGATGATGTTTACCGGCGCCCCGCTCTTCCGCGAATCGATTTCAAATTTCTTCTCGCCGGTCTTGATGACGATGATGCTCCGGGTGTTGGTCGTAAACCCCTCAAGCAATTTGAGCGGGTACTGATTGATCGTAAAAAGCGGTTCTTCCTGGGGAAGCCCCGTGACCGGCGAGGCGAATTTGGTGCGGATCGTGTCGCCGACCTCTCCATTCCAAAGCAGGTCGTCAATGATGACCGAAATGTGGTTTATCTGCCCCGATGACAACGCCTGATGCCTTTCGTCGCCGCGTTGGCACGCCGTAAACAGGGGTAGGGCACACAAAAAAAGAAGGGCTTTCTTCATACACCGAAGTTATGAAAAAAGCCCTTGTTTCTTTATGATTTTGGCTACCCGTTTATTTTTAGCTTCATGCCGGGCTTGATGTTTTCGCTGCGGATACCGTTCCATTTCTTGATATCGGAGACAGTGATGCCGGGATACTTCTTGGCGATGCTGAACAGGGAATCCCCCTTGCGCACCAAATACTCGTGAGCGCTGGAAACGCGGTCGGCTTTGGAAGATTTTTCGGCCACGGCTTCCGAACCCACTTCAACCTTCGCAATGATCAGTTTTGAACCTACGTGGATATTGTTGTCCTTCAGGTTGTTCCACTCGCGCAACTGCTCAAGGGAAACATTGTTTTTCCGGGCGATGATACCCAGAAAGTCGCCTTTGCGAACGGTGTACTCCACGTTCCGGACTTCGGGCTTGGCCGCTTCGGCGACTTCATTTTCCTCTTTCGCCTTCACCGTGATTTTAGTGCCGGCCAAAAGATTGTTGTCCTCAAAATTGTTCCACTCCTTGATATCGGAAACCGACACATTGTACTTGCGTGCGATGGTGGTCAGGTTTTCACCCGGTTGCACAACATGTGATTCGGCAACGGCGGCCGCTTCGCCATTTTCCTTTTCAACAACGGCAACCTCGGTGGTTTTGGCCTCTGTAGGCTTTTCGGCCTTTTTCGGCTTGACCGCCACCATTTCGGTGGTACGGATCTTCAGGCTCTTGCCAGCCGCGACGGTATTCGACCTCAATCCGTTCCATTTTTTCAACTGCGAAATAGATACGCCGTAACGAGCCGCGATCGAGCTCAGGTTGTCTCCGCGGCGGACTTTGTGGTAACGCGTCCGAGTCGTGCTGATGCGATCGGCATCGCCCGAAGCCGTGTCCCGCGAAACCGTGCGGGCCGCATAAGCCTGCTGCGAAGAATACGGTTTTTCCCTCAACGATTCCTGATACGCGGCATAAGCGTACACTTTGTCCTCATTCGCAGAGAAAAGGGCCACCTTGTCCTGCGGAAGCCTCAGATAGTGTTTCTTATCGGAATAGTTGGGAACGGTTTTCAGTTTATATGAAGGGTTCATCATTTCAATCTGCGCAACCGGAATGTCCAGCATCTCCGAAAGCTGCTTGAAGGTCAACTGGCGCTTGATGTGGATCGTGTCGGTCTGGAAATGCTTGACCAGCGCGCGATCGGGAACAATGCCGTGCTCCTTGTGGTACTCGTAGATGTACATCGTCGCCAGGAATGCCGGTACATAGCCCGCGGTTTCGTTTGGCAGGTATTTGCGGATGTTCCAATAGTTCTGCCTGCCTCCCGAACGGCGGATTGCCTTGGCGACATTGCCGGGCCCGGAGTTATACGATGCAAGGACCAGGTCCCAATCGCCGAAAATCTTGTACATGTTGCTCATGTACTGGGCCGCCGCCTCGCTGGATTTCAACGGGTCGCTGCGCTCGTCCACATACGAATCGATGTGAAGGTTGTACTGCTTGCCCGTCTGGTACATGAACTGCCAAAGTCCCGTAGCGCCCACACGGGACACGGCTTTGGGGTTCAGGGCAGATTCGACGATCGCCAGGTACTTGATCTCGAGCGGGACATTTTGCCGCGCGAGCGCCTCCTCGAACACCGGGAAATAATACTCGCTGATGGCCATTAGCCTCTCGTAGGATTTCTTTCGGTTCTTGAGGAATGATTTGATGATATTCTCCAACCCCGGATTGTATTCGATGTTGAAGGGGGACTTTGCATCGAGTTTGGCAAGGCGCTCCTTGAGCAAAGACGTAGGAAGGTCATAATCCACCTTTTCCTCAGGGTTCATCTTGCGGATGTCATCGCTCAAATTGCTGTAAAGGTCCAGGCTGGTCAATTCCTTGAGCCAAAGGCTGTCCACGCACGAGGCCATGGCGTCGTGTACGAAGGTGGCTTTGATGGAGTCGAGGAAGGAGAGCTTGGTTTCGGTCTTAACGATGGAATCTGGGGAAATTTCCTGCGCCGAGAGTCCAATCGTACAAAAAGAAATCAGGGCTAAGGCGGTATGCTTTATTGTCATATCGTCGTTTTTATTTGACGCGTAAGTCATTGGTTTGGGGAACTTTACGCGGCTTTATTACGGATTAGGTCATTTTGGCTTTTAACACAAAAGCTTACTAATCAAAGCATTGTGTTTTGCAAACATAATAATTCTGTAACAAAAGATTATAATTTTATAACCTTAAAATTTCGTTATTATTATCCGGCACGCCAAATTATTCCTCGATCGCGGCAATTCCCGGAAGCGTTTTTCCCTCCAGCATTTCCAGCATTGCGCCGCCCCCCGTTGAGACGTAACTCATCTGGTCTTCAAGCCCGAACTGCTTTACCGCCGCCACCGAATCGCCTCCGCCAACCAGGGAAAATGCACCGTTTTGGGTTGCTTTTGCAATTGATTTGCCCAGTTGGATCGTGCCATTGGCAAAATTTTCCATTTCAAAAACCCCAAGCGGGCCGTTCCAGAGGATCGTACGCGAATCGGCTACGATCTGGTCGAATATCTTCAGCGACTCCGGGCCCGCATCCAGCCCTTGCCAGCCTTTTGGAATGTTCCTTACATCCACGATTTGCGTGTTGGCGTCATTGTCAAACTTATCGGCGGCCACCACATCGAGCGGAAGGTGGATGTGTACGTTCTTCTCGGCCGCTTTGCGCAGGATCTCAAGCGCGAGGTCCAATTTGTCATCCTCGCAAATCGAATCCCCGACCTCGCCGCCCAGCGCCTTGATGAAGGTGAAGGTCATCCCTCCGCCCACAATCATGTTGTCGATTTTGTCCAGGATATTCTCGATGACCGTGATTTTGGAAGACACCTTCGAACCTCCCAGGATGGCGGTTACCGGCTTCTCACTGTTCTTGAGCACGCGTTCCAGGCTTTCGATTTCCTTGGCCAGCAACAGCCCGAAAACTTTGGCTTCGGGAAAGAATTCGGCGATGATGGCGGTCGATGCGTGTGCGCGGTGCGCCGTACCGAATGCGTCGTTTACGTAAATGTCGCCCAATTGCGATAGCTCCTTGGCAAAATCGCGGTCGCCCTCCTCTTCTTCGGCATAAAACCGAAGGTTCTCCAGCAACAGGACCTCGCCCGGTTGCAGGGCGGCCGCGGCATCAGAGGCTACTTTACCTCGACAGTCATCGGCAAATTTCACATCGGTGCCCAAAATTTCTGATACTTTGCCTGCAATGTGCCGCAAGGAATACTTGTCCTGCTTTCCCTTCGGCCTGCCCAGGTGCGACATCAGGATGACGCTTCCGCCGTTGTCAAGGATATGTTTGATCGTCGGGGCGGCGGCTTCGATCCGGGTCGCGTCGGTTACATTAAATTCTTCGTCCAACGGAACATTGAAATCAACGCGGATAAGGGCTTTTTTGGATCTGAAGTCGAAATCTTGGAGCTTTTTCATAATGTGGTTTTTTATCGGCAACCGCAAATTTAACCATTTTGTGCTGCAGGAAAAAGTTCCCGTGAAAGAGTAGGGGAGGCGACGCCGGCAATGTAAGGCGAAACCGTACCCGGCGCTACGCGGAATCGCTATATTTGCTTCATGCAATTTTACGACATCCCCGGCCAGGAGTATATCAAGACACACCTGAGGCAAAGTGCAGCATCGGGCCGCATCGCCCACGCACAACTCTTTGTGGGCCCCGAAGGTTCGGGCATGCTGGCCACGGCCATCGCCTATGCACAGTATATCCTGTGCGGAAACCTGGGAAGCGAGAACTCCGGGGGCAACGAGGCCTGCAACCTCAAATTCTCGACATTGTCGCATCCCGATCTGCATTTCGTTTATCCGACGGTTTCCACCGAAGAGGTCAAGTCCAAACCCAAGAGCCTCGATTTCATCGCCGAATGGAGGGAATTCGTGCTTGCCAATCCGCACGGAAGCCTTTTTGACTGGTACCAGACGCTCGAGGTGGCCAACAAGCAGGGATTGATCAGGGTTGAGGATGCCGCAGAGGTGCTCAAGGTCCTGTCGCTCAAACCTTTTGAAGGCGGGTACAAAATTATGATCGTCTGGATGGCCGACAAGATGAACATCGAAGCCTCCAACAAATTGTTGAAGATTATCGAAGAACCGCCCCAGAAAACCGTCTTCATCCTGATCACCGAAAACGAGGAGGACATCGTACAGACCATCCGCTCCCGTTGCCAGGTGCTGCACTTCGGCCCGATTCCGGAAGAAATCCTCGCCGAGACATTGGTTTCACGTGAAAACGCCGACCCCCGGCTCGCCCGAAACCTGGCGCGCCAGTCGCAGGGAAATTATTCAAAGGCCCTTCATCTTTTGCACGGGGACAGCGAGGAACTGCCGTTTGAGGAATGGTTTGTATTGTGGGTCCGTGCGGCGTTCAGGGCCAAGGGAAACGCCTCGGCAATTTCGGACCTGATTTCCTGGAGCGAGAAAATCGCTGCCCTGGGGCGGGAGACCCAAAAAAAATTCCTGCACTTTTGCATCGATATGTTCCGGCAGGCGCTCCTGCTCAATTACCAGGCGACGAGCCTCGTGTATATCGAACCGAAGGTGGATAAATTCAAGCTTGAGAATTTTGCG
This sequence comes from Bacteroidota bacterium, assembly GCA_023390775.1. GTDB lineage: Bacteria > Bacteroidota > Bacteroidia > Flavobacteriales > Flavobacteriaceae > Flavobacterium. The sequence continues at coordinate 30,328 of JAEWCF010000014.1, forward strand.
CCGTTTGTCAATGGGAACAATATCGGCGAGATATTCGAGGAGCTTTCTTCCGCGGTGTATCACATCGAGCGAAACGGAAACGCCAAGATCATCCTGACCGACCTGTCCATAAAACTAACCCGTCTCATCCATAAAAAATAAGCCATGAACATAGCATCGATGCTCATCCTCATTTACCTGGGAATCACGTTTGTGCAATCCGGTTACGACAAAATCATGGACTGGCGGTCAAATGTGGACTGGCTAAAGGACCATTTTTCCAAAACTTTCCTTTCGGGCATGGTTCCGCAGGCTTTGCTGGTAATTTTGGCAGTTGAACTGATCGCGGGAGTGCTTTGTTTTGCTGGCGTACTGGAGCTCTGGCTCTACAACGGTCGCGTCACCGGTTACTACGGCGCCGTGTTTTCGTGCATTGCCTTGATTTTCCTCCTGTTCGGGCAGCGAATTGCCAAGGATTACGAGGGGGCAAAAACCATTACCATTTACTTTATTCCGGCTGTTCTTGCGGTACATTGGCTAAGCTAGCCCGGAAGATTTTCAAATCTTCATAGGAATACTGTTCGCCCGCTTTCGCCCGCATTTCCGAGAGAGTGCCGATATCGCCATCCGAAAAAATTTCATGCAGCCGGTCAAGGATGTGATTTGGCAATAACTCGACGACGTTGACGGCCTTGATTTTGACGAGTTGTTCCATGTGGGCCATGATGGTCTTTTCGGACAGTTTGCGAAGCGCAGCGATTTCCCGGACCGATTGCCCGTCCTGCCACAACTCCAGTGTCTGCAAGAACGTGTTTTTTTTCTTTTTGGGCTCCCTGGCGGCACGTTTGGGCACGATCTCTCCCACGCGTTCACGGAAGAGGTTTGAGACCGCCAGACCGCCCAGATTTTCCTTTGAAGGCGTTTGGTCAAGGGCGATGATCTCTGCCAATCGCTCGGACTTCAGGATGCCCATTATGGCCGAAGAGATCACCTCGTCCAATTCCTCGAGCTTGGCCAAAACGCCCTTGCCCTTCTTGCCCGCTCCCAACTCTTCGCGTTCATGCCGCACCGCCTGAAGCATGCCCGTCAAACGTGGAACAAAATATTGCGAGGCAGCCATTGTCCTTTCCCGAATCGCTTCGCGGTCGCCGGTTTCGAAGATGCCGGGAAGCCGTGATTGAAAATTGCGGGCCGTGGCAACCAGGTCGTCGAGAACAAGGCGTTGCGGTTGCAGGTATTTTTTTATCCGGGTGGCGCTGGCCGAGGGTTTTGAAAATACATGTTCCCAGATCTCGACGATCTCGCCAAGGTCAAAGCCTGAGGACAAGCGCGACAGGAGAAATTTCGACATCTCCGACTGCAGCCTTTCGGGCAATTTTTCGTCGCCTGCCCGGGTTGCGAATTCGGTAACCGACTGGTCGCTGCCGATACCTTCGAGGCGCATCGGCGAAAGCAGGACAAGGCCGTCCAATGACCGAAGCCGCGACAGGGCAACATAGGCCTGGCCCGGCATGAAGACCTGCGAAACATCAAGCGCAGCCTTGTCAAAGGTCAGGCCCTGGCTTTTGTGAACGGTAATGGCCCACGCAAGTCGCAGGGGATAATGCACGAAGGTGCCGAGGATCTCCTCGGTCACCTCGCGGGTTTCGGGGTCAAGCGTATATTGGATATTCTGCCACTCATAACGCGGGACCTCAATGGTTTCGCCGTCTTCGAACCGGACGATGATATCATCCGCATCCACCGATGCGACGACGCCGGTTTTTCCATTAAAGAATCGTTTTTCAGGAGCGAGGTCGTTCTTGATGAACATCACGCGAGTTCCTTCCTTGAGCGAAAGGACGGGTTCGATGGGATACATCCTCTCGGGAAAATCCCCGAAAATCTCTGCTTTGAACCGAAAGCTAGGGCCGGGAAGCGCATTCAATGACCGCTCGTTGATGGAATCTGCCTTGAAATTATGCGTCGTCAGGATAATGCGGCCGTCGTCCTTTGAGGGATCGTATCCAATCTTTACGAACGAATTGAGAATATCCACAGACGCGCGGCTTAATGTATTGTGCCTGAGCTCGTTCAAGATATCGATAAAGCGCTGGTCATCCTGCCGGTAAATCTTTGAAAGTTCGATGTAGACCGGCGGCGTGTGGGTCAGGACGTGCGAATTGAAGAAATATTTACCGCCGTAATATCTGGACAGGTGTTGCCATTCCTCATTTTTGATCACGGGCGGAAGCTGCAACAAATCCCCGATAAACAAGACCTGGACCCCGCCAAATGGCTGACGGACCCTGCGGACATGGCGAAGCATCAAGTCAATCGCATCGAGCAAGTCAGGCCGTAACATGCTGACTTCGTCAATGATTAAAAGCTCCATGGCCCTGACAACAGCACGCTTCTGGATGCTGAGCCTGAAATGCCGCCGAAGCGTCTCGCTATTCTCGAATCGGCAACTTTGGCTGGTGGGCAGGTCGTACGAATCGGGAATGAACCCTGCCAATGGCAACCCGAACATGGAGTGAATGGTCACACCGCCCGCGTTGAGTGCCGCGATTCCGGTAGGAGCGACGACGACCGCATTTTTGTAGGTGGTCCGGATAATCTCGCGAAGAAGGGTAGTTTTTCCGGTGCCTGCCTTTCCCGTCAAAAAAACGGGGCTGGCGGTCCTGTTAATGAATTCGAGGACGTATCGTGCGGCTTCTGACAGTTCAAACATGGCGTGTAACTTTTGCCGGGAAAAGTACAAAAATCAGCATAAAAAAACCTCCGGTTTTTCCGGAGGCTTGATTCAAAATTTATTGCTATTTGGCAGCCGGCTCCTCTTTTTTAGCCTGGCCTTTGTACTTGTCGTTCAACAACTTGACGAGCTCGTCGGTGATGTCATACTTGTCTTCGGCGTAAAGGATCGTTGCGGCTTCTCCCGTTCCATAGATATAGGCATATCCATTTTCCTTGCCGTAATCCTTGATGAATTTCTTGATGCTTTTGACGAGGGTATCCATTTCGGTCCCGCTCTCCTTTTGCAACTGCTGGAGCATCGCCTGCTGCGCCATCCCCAATTGTTCCTCGCGCTGACGGAGCTCCATGCCTTTTTGCTGGGCCCACGCCTGTCCCTTGGCCTGCGCATTCTCGCGGAAACTGGAGGCATCGGCCTTGAATTTTTCGACGGCCGCGTCCAACTCCTTGCCCATTTCCTCAGATTTCGCCTTGTATTTGGCTTCGATGTCCCTCGCCTCTGTATATTCCTCCAGAAGCTTTGACGTGTCAACATAAGCAGTCTTCAATTCCTTGGTTTCGGCCTCTTTGTTACAGGAAACTGCAGCGATGGCCAAGGCCAGGATCAACAATCTTTTCATGATTTGATTTTTAGATGTGCAAAAATAGTTTTTTTGACGAAACACTCGATATTATTTGCGCCGAAGCACGTAAATCTGGGAAGAACATTCTCCTGTCCTCAACGCGGCAACATTGGATTTTAAACCTTGCCAAAGCCCTTTTACCACATTCATTTTGCCTGTGCGATTCTTTTCTGAAAGCAGGCACACGTAAAAAGCGTCAAACCACATGGGCAAAATGCGGGTTACAGTCATTGAATGGCGCGTTGCCAAATTGAGGATGGCCGTCTTGGAAAAGTGCCAAAGATGGCGCGGAACATCATACGCCGCCCAGTTGCTTCCATAATGGCGGGCGTCCGCCGACCTGAAATTCGGAACGGCGATCACGGCAATCCCGTCTGGTTTGAGCAGTCTGAGAATTTCCCGGATCTGCCTATCGGGATCGGGAACGTGCTCCAGGACATGCCACAGGGTAATGACATCGAAACTCGCTGGCGGAAAAACATTGGAATCGGTGCGCACGTCCAAATCCTTGCCGAGGGCCAGAGCGCGTGCGAACTCTCCCGGCTCGGTTCCGGATGCCTTCCATCCGCTACGGCGTGCAGCTGCAAGAAAATCGCCGGTTCCGCAACCGATGTCAAGAAGATTCCGTCCCGGGGAGTAGGAATTGATTAGCGAAATCTTCCTTTGAAGCGCAAATCTTTTAATTAGCTGGTAGGTTTTCTCGAAGAGGTTCCGGTTACCATCGGTGTGTGAAATATAATCTTCGCTTTGATAATACCTGCCGAGGTTTTCCGCCGAAGGTTGCGGAAGCGTCTTTAGCAACGCGCCTTCTTCCATCGGCATAAGTTCAAATTCCTCTCCCGTAACCGAATGATCTTTAACCGAAAAACTCTGCTGACTGATTCTCACTCTCTCTGTAAATGCTTATAAATAAAGGAGTCCCGCTATTCGTTCCACGTGAAACTAGCGGCCCATGTAAATCAACAAAACCGAAATATCGCTTGGCGAGACGCCACTGATCCGGGAAGCTTGCGATAAAGTAACGGGTCGAATCCTCTTGAATTTCTCCTTCGCTTCATAGGACAACGACTTGATCTTATCGTAATCAAATTGCTCCGGTATGCGGATGTCTTCCAAGCGCGTCAATTTCTCGGCATTGGCCCGCTCCTTTTCAATATATCCCGAATACTTAACCTGGATTTCGGCCTGCTCGATGATTTCCTGATCGAGTTGATGAGCATCTATATATTCTATCACTTTTTCGAATTTCAGGATGTCCTCAAGCGTGATCTGTGGCCTCGAAAAGACCTTGAACATCTTATCGGACTGAACAATCGGGGCCGACTCCTTGCTTTCCAAAATGGGATTGGCCTCGGCAACCGTGACGCTGGTTTCCTTGAAAAAGGCTACCATCTTCTCTGATTCGTTGAGTTTATGCTCCATCCTGCGCATTCTCTTTTCAGATGCCAGGCCTATTTCGAACGATTTCGGCGTTAGCCTAAAATCGGCATTGTCCTGCCGAAGCAATGTGCGATATTCAGCGCGTGAGGTAAACATACGGTAAGGTTCCTCGGTGCCCTTGGTGATCAGATCGTCGATCAAAACACCGATATAAGCTTCGTCGCGCTTAAGAATCAGCGGATCCGCCTCCCGCACCTGTAGCGCGGCATTGATCCCGGCCATCAGTCCCTGGGAAGCGGCTTCCTCGTAGCCGGTAGTTCCGTTGATCTGACCCGCAAAATACAACCCCTTAACCAACTTGGTCTCCAGTGTATGGGTCAGTTGGGTCGGCGGAAAATAATCGTATTCAATAGCATAGCCGGGCCTAAAAAACTTCACGTTTATAAAACCGGCCACGGATTTCAGGGCTTTGTACTGCACGTCCTCCGGAAGGGATGTTGAAAATCCGTTGACATACATCTCCACCGTATCCCATCCTTCGGGTTCGACAAATAGTTGGTGTCGGTCCTTGTCGGCAAACCGATTGATCTTGTCTTCGATCGAAGGGCAATACCGCGGGCCGAGGCTCTGGATACGCCCGTTGAACATGGGGGAACGATCAAATCCCTCCCTCAAAAGGTCGTGAACCAACGGCGAAGTATAAGTCATGTAACACGACTTTTGATGCGTGAGCGGCTGGGTTTCGTCGGAATAAGAAAATTTTGCGGGATCTGCATCGCCCTTTTCCTCATTCATTTTACTATAATCCAGCGATCGGCCGTCCACGCGGGGCGGAGTTCCGGTCTTCATACGACCTGACGTGAAACCGGCGTTTACGAGATCTTCGGTAATGCCGTATGCGGCGCCTTCTCCCGCCCGGCCGCCGCCAAATTGTTTCTCGCCAATGTGGATCAATCCATTTAAGAAGGTTCCGTTGGTGAGCACTACGGTTTTCGACCTGATCTCGACGCCCAACGAAGTCTTTACGCCCCGGATCTTCCCGTTTTCAATAATCAGCCCCCGAACCATTTCCTGATAAAAATCGAGGTTCGGAGTTTTTTCCAACATCAATCTCCAACATTCGGCAAATCGCATCCTGTCGCTTTGGACACGCGGTGACCACATGGCCGGCCCTTTTGATTTGTTGAGCATCTTGAACTGGATCGCCGTCTTGTCCGAAACAATTCCCGAATATCCTCCCAACGCATCGATCTCGCGCACGATCTGGCCTTTGGCAATTCCTCCCATTGCGGGATTGCATGACATCTGGGCGATATTCTGCAGGCTCATTGTGATCAGCAAGGTGCTTGCGCCCATATTCGCGGCGGCGGCGGCAGCCTCGGATCCGGCATGGCCCGCGCCTACCACAACGACATCGTATTCTTTATTAAACATTCGCTATTGTTCCACGTGAAACATCCTCATCTTCTCCTCTTCCTTGGCGCGCATCATTGCCGCGTCCGCATCATCTTTGTCCTTGTACCCGCAATAGTGCAGAAGCCCATGGGCCATCACTCTATGCAGCTCATCTATAAAATCAACCGAAAATGATTCGGCGTTATCGCGAACGCGCTCCAGAGAAATAAATATATCGCCGCTTATCTCGTTTCCCACCGTGTAATCAAAACTGATAATATCGGTCAGGTCATCATGCCCCAAATACTCCACATTGATTTTGTGCAGGTAATCGTCGTCGCAAAATACATAGCTAATCTCGCCGATCGTCTTGCCCTCGCTCAGTACTACTTTACGGCACCACAAATCATAAACCGTCTCATTATCAAGGGAAAAATCAGTCTCGTAATTGAATTCAATCATTCTTGAAATATTCCTTAACCTTGCGGTTATAATTGGAGCGCAAAGGTAAGGTTTGTCTATTTAATATTTCTATGCTGTTGAGATAATCCTGAAGAGCCGGCGGAAGCGCACGCGCATTGTTGTTAAATTCCTTTTTATTGGCCTCGGCCTGGCGGCGTTTCTCCTCACCCTGCTGTTGCATGGCCTTTTCAAGTTTCAGCAACTCGTATTTCAAATTGAGCGCGCGTTGCAAAGTCTCATTATTGAAGCCTTGGTTAAGTAGCTGTTTTTCAAGTTGTTTCATCTTGTCAATCGCACTTTGCCCGGATCCGCCCATGCCTTGTTTTTGCAGTTCCTTTTGCAGCGCTTCGCGGAGCTGTCGCTGTTCCTTGTAGATTTCCATGATTGCCCGGGCATCGCCTTCACCATCTTCGCCTTCCTCGCCTCCCTGCGAATCCCCTTTGCCCTTTTGGCCTTTGGGTCCCTGTTGCCCCGGTTTTTCGCCCTCGCCGGGCTTCTTCCCATCGCCGGGTTTCTTCATTCCGTCTTTCATCTTCTCGCCCAATCCTTCCTGCTTTTTGATGATATCGGGCAACTGCATTCCTCCAGAACCCTTACCTGGCTTGGGTTTGCCCTCTCCGGCGCCGGAAAGCGACATCTGCATCCCGTTTAGGATGTCACTCAGCATGTCAGCCAGCTTGTTGGCCGATGAAACGCTGTACTGCTGATGTGAGAGCCCCCTGGGGACCTGGCCCTCGGCCAAAACCGCCAGCGCCTTGTCCATATTATAATGCACGTTGCCCACTTCTTTGGTTACGTCCTCGGCGATTTTTGGATTCCGAAGCGACATCGCAAACAGGCTGTCGTCGACATGGCGGAACTGTTGCTTGAGGTCCTGCTGGATCTTGAGGTTTTTATTGAACGACGGCGAACCGCGCTTCAGCCCGCGGAACTGGCCCATCAGTTCTTCCTGCGAGAACGAATAAGCCAGGAGGTTGTCCAGAATCTGCCTCAGCATCTTTACATCCTCCTCCATCTGCTCCATCTCGCCGCCCGCCATGCTTTGGGACATGCTGGCACCCATTTCCTTCATCTGTTTCCCTGCACTCTTCTGCTTGGGCTTCGCCCTGTCCTTGTTGTCCTTTTTCAGTTCGTCGGTGGCCTTTTTCTGGTCTTCGTCGATGTTCTGTTGCTTCTGCTCGTCCTTTGGGATTTCAAGCGGCGATTTAAGTTCTTTGTTTTCCTTCTGCAGTTCCTTTAATTCTTCCTGGATCTTGTCAAACTCCTTGTTGATTTCCTCCTGTGCGTCGGCGTTGTTCTCTTTCTTATCGGCAAGCTTTTCCTGCTCATCCCCAAGTTTATCAAGCTTATCGGCCAACTGCTCGGCTTTCTTCTCCACATAGAACTTCTTGGTCAGTTCCACAAGTTGTTCAAGGCTTTTAGCCTGGTTCTTGGCATTTTGCTTGAATTTTTCGATCTTTTCAAACAGCTCCTCCGATTTGATCTTGTCGTTGAGTTCCTTGAGCTCGTCAAGCAGCTTTTGGTTCTTCTCCAAATCTTTCTCCGATTTTTCCAAACGCTCCTGGAGCTCTTTCTTTTGTTCGTCGTTCTTGTCCACCTTGAATTCCTCGAGGTTCTTTTCCATTTTGCGGGCAAATTCCTTCATCATCTCGTCCTGCTGTTGCTGGCGCTTGATGAATTCGTTCACCTTTTGCTGGTCCTTGAACTCCAGGGATTCCTTCTCCTTGCCGAGCTTTTGCAGTTTCTCCATTTCAGAAAACTGTTTCTCCTGGTCCCGAAGCGATTTGGACATGCTGTTGATGTTTTCGTTCTGCTCCCGAAGCATCTCATCCTCGCGCTCATCCTGCGTGCTCACACGGCCCGAAAACACGCTTGAACGCGACTTCTTGTAGCCGTGCGGGGCGTCGTTGTCAAAAACCTCGAAATAATATTCGTATGCAATCCCTTCACTAATGGGCAATGTCGACGGGAACGCGAAGACGAACTGGTCGTAAACATCGCGTTTGACCGGGAGCACCGCCGCTTTGGCCTGGGATGGATTTCCCTTAGGATAATAGACGATCTGGAGCTTGGTGAGCCCGTAATCGTCCGAAACCTGGCCCAGCACATAATCCTTGCCCACCCGGAGCGTATCGGGCGCGGCCCCAACGTTGATGGACGGAAACTGGTCCTTGGTGACCGACAACCGGTAATTGAGCTTCTCATAGTCGCGAACGCGGCTGTTGGAGGTAACGATGGTGTATTCGGTATTCTGGCCGATGGTCCTGCTCAGCGTAAACCGATTCTCATCCTTTGTGAAAGCGGTCCGGACCGCCCCATCGCTGAAATGCACCTGGCCCGTGGCCAACGTATTCATCTTCCAGGTAACCCGCGTGCCTTCAGGGATGACGGCGTTTCCGGTGCCTCCGATGGATTCTGGTTTGCGGTTCAGATATGCCGGAAACGTCAGTTGCATGGTGAAATCGGCAATCGTCGGAACCTCCACGACCTCAAGCAGATAATCCTGTGAACTGATCCCGCCGGCCTCCACGTGGAACGGAATATCACGCACCGGGCCCGTAAAAGTATAAGTGAATTCGCCCGGGGCAGTGCTCTCCATAAAATAGCTTTCTTCCCCGATGAAGACGACGGCGTTCTCCGGAACCACACTTCCCACCGTCTTGATCCGCAGCTCGAAATCCTTCCCCTGCTCGGTTACCAAGCGCTTGTTCTGGGCGACAAACGCAAACGGTGCAGGCGGGACGAATTGCTTCTTGTAATTGACCACGCGGTTGAAACTCTGCGAAATCAGGTCGCTGTTCCCCGAAATATAGAAGAACGCGAACAAAAGGATCGGGATCAGAGCCAGCGGGATATATTTTCGATTGCCCGAAAAATTCACCGCATTGGTAAAGGGAATCGGCTGCAACGCGCTGGCCTTCTGCTCGATAGAGGCGAGGAGAAGTTCCGATTTATTGCGGTCGGCCGAGAGTTGAAGGAAATTGGTGAGCTTGTCACTGACCTCGGAGAAATGGCTGCCGATTATGGCCGATGCCTGATCGTAGTTGATGCCCTTCTGCATTTTAAAAAGCCTGGAAAGCGGGAAGAATATGTATCGGAACAAAAGAAAGGCTTCGACGGCGATAAAACTCCAGAAAAGCACCGTCCGTGCGCCGGGCTTCAACCAGAGGAAATATTCGATGAAAAGCGTGAACAGCAGGTAGAGCAGGCCAAGCCCGATGAAAAATATCGACCCGCGAATCAATTCGTTGGTGTAATATTTCCTGATGAAAGCCTCGAGTTTGAGGTAGATGACGCCCGAATTTTCCAATTTGACCAATTTATGACCGATAAAAGTACACATTAGCGAATTGCAGAACGTTAATTTATCGGCAATATTTTTTCCCCGAACCGTATCTTTGCGCAAATTCCAGGATATGTCGCAACAAGTACGCGTTCGTTTCGCGCCGAGCCCAACCGGTCCGCTTCACATTGGTGGCGTCAGGACGGCCCTTTTCAATTATCTTTTTGCCAAAAAGCACGGCGGCGTATTTTACCTGCGCATCGAGGATACCGATCAAAACCGTTTTGTTCCCGGCGCCGAAGCCTACATCATGGAAGCCCTTGAGTGGCTGGGAATCCCGCCTGACGAAACCGTCGGCAAGAACGAAAAATTCGGGCCGTACCGCCAGAGCGAACGCAAGGAAATTTACCGTGAGTATGCCGAGAGGCTGATTGCCACCGGCGACGCCTATTACGCTTTCGACACGGCCGAATCGCTTGACGCGCTGCGAAAGGCGGCCGAGGAAAAGGGCGGCGCCTTTATCTACAATCACGAGAGCCGAAAAAATCTCGATAATTCCCTTAATCTGCCCGAATCCGACCTGAAACGACGGCTCGAATCGGGAGAGGATTACGTCATCCGGTTCAAGACTCCTGAAAATGAGACGTTGGAACTTCATGACATCATCCGCGGCGACATCAAATTTGACACGAACCTGTTGGACGACAAGGTACTGTTCAAGAGCGACGGCATGCCGACCTACCATCTGGCCAATATCGTCGACGATCACCTGATGGAGACTTCCCACGTGATCCGGGGCGAAGAATGGCTGCCCTCGTTGCCGCTGCATGCGATGCTGTACCGCGCCTTCGGCTGGACACCGCCCCAATTTGCGCATTTGCCGTTGATACTGAAGCCGGTCGGAAACGGAAAACTGTCCAAACGCGATGGCGACAAACTGGGCTTTCCGGTCTTTCCGCTGGATTGGAAAGGTGCCGACGGAACCTCGCCCGGTTATCGCGAAGCCGGTTTCCTTCCCGAGGCCGTCATTAATTTCCTGGCGCTCCTGGGCTGGAACGACGGTACCGAGAAGGAAATTTTCACCCTTGATGAACTTGTCAGTGCCTTCGATCTTTCGCGTGTGCACAAGGCCGGGGCCAAATTCGATCCGGTGAAGAACCGGACCTTCAACCACCAACACCTGATCCGCAAAAGCGATCGCGACCTGGCCGAAGCATTCTTGCCAATCTTAAAGGCACACGGAATTGAACCAGCGCCCCAATATGTTGAAAGGGTGGTGTCCCTGATAAAGGAACGCGCTTATTTTGTGGGAGATTTTTGGGAATTGGGCAGCTATTTCTTCAACGCACCCATGACCTATGACGAAAAAGCGTCCAAGAACTGGAAACCCGAAACGGGGCCGTTAATGGAAAAAGTGAGTGCGGTACTTACCCAAATCGAAGGATTCACATCGATGACTATCGAAAGCACGCTTAAAAATTGGATGGAGACCGAAGGCATCGGCATGGGGAAAGTCATGCAGCCCTTAAGGTTGAGTCTTGTGGGAGCGTTGCAGGGACCTCATTTGTTTGACATCGCCGAGATGATCGGAAAGGACGAAACCTTGAGGAGAATCGCTACTGCGGTCAACCACTTTACTCACAAGGAATAAATTTCACTTCCTCAAGAAAGGCCAATACCGCCTCCGAAGGTTCGGCAGCAGGCATCCGTTCGATGAGTTTCCTGCATCCGGCAAAATTACGCGTGATCATTTCAAAAGCCTCGCGGCGCCTGCCGGGATTGTCGTCCCGGTTGGAATTGGTGAACGAGATCTGCTGTACCACCACGCCCGCACGGAGTTCGGCGACATCGTATTTTTTGTAGTGCGACTGGAAACCGCCCGTATGCTTGACCTTGTCCTGCACGAAAACCGCAAGCGAATGACCGTGTTCATCGGCCAAAAGGAAATAACCCTTGACCTTACCTTCCTGCTGAACGGTCCTGAAAAGCTTGCCGTCCCACGAGGCGTAATCCAACCGGTCGTATTTCACCGATTTCCGACGTTTGTCCGGTTCGCGATAATAGAGTTTATTCTTTCCCGGAAATAGTTTTGCATCGGGAGAAAGCTTGACCGATGTACCGTCTTTCATAAAGATTCCATCCTGCGCAAGGCAGAGCATCGGAAAGAGCAAAAAGATCAGCAAATGTCTCATAAATAAACGATTACGGAACCGCTCAGAATTCCTGCATTGCCCTTGAAATTGACACCCAGATCGTTTTTGTTAAGCGCGCCCAGGAGATTCGTGATCCCATATTGGTACATCACATTCAACCGGACGTGTTTGACTCCCGCCGTAATTCCTATAGTTGGGAAAAGGTTGAAGCGGCTGGTTTCGGCGATGTCCTTGGCCAACAGGTCGGTGCCGGTAACGGAATTCTCCTCATCCGATTTATCGAGCTTCATCTTTCCGCTCACCTGCAGCATCGGGCCAAATTCCAAACTCAAATGGTTTTCGATGAACTTGTAACTCAACAGGAGCGAGAGCTGTGCAGACGGGATCGTGTAATCCACATCTTTCTTAACCGGGCCTGCCATTGTCTCGACAGTGAAATGATTTTCGCTGAACTGGATTCCGTAGACCATGTCAAAATCGTTGTAGAAATTGCCGCGCATGGAGAGGCCCGCCTGCCACCCGGCGCCGGGGGCTGTTTTGAAATTATCGGTTTTCAGGGTAAACTGGTTGACGCCGCCACCAATCCCAATGCGGTTGGAATCGTGAAGGTCACGCTGGCCCAAGGCCGGAAGTGCCGCGAGAAGCAATAATGCCATGTATTTCATAAGGAGACTTTGCCGGCAAACGTAAGGGAAATTTCGTACTTTACGCGAATTAAATAAACTAACTATGGAAAACGTACCTACAATTATTTTTATTTTCATCGGACTCGTGATTCTGTTCTCTTCATTCTTTACGGTGAAGCAGCAAACAGCCGTCATTGTGGAGAGGTTCGGGAAATACCAGAGCATCCGCCAATCCGGGCTTCAGATCAAGATCCCAATCATCGACAAGATTGCGGGCCGCATTAACCTCAAAATCACGCAATTGGACGTTGTGATCGAGACCAAGACCAAGGACAACGTGTTTGTCAAGATCAAGGTATCGGTTCAATTCATGGTGATCAAGGACAAGGTTTACGATGCGTTTTACAGGCTCGAATATCCTCACGACCAAATTACGGCCTATGTTTTTGACGTGGTGCGTGCCGAGGTGCCGAAACTTCGCCTAGACGACGTGTTCGAGCGCAAGGACGACATTGCCATCGCGGTCAAGCGCGAGCTCAACGAGGCCATGAGCAGTTACGGATACGACATCATCAATACATTGGTCACCGACATCGATCCGGACATTCAGGTCAAAAACGCGATGAACCGCATCAATGCCGCGGACCGCGAAAAGACCGCCGCCGAATTCGAGGCCGAGAGTTCCCGTATCCGAATCGTCGCCAAAGCCAAGGCCGAAGCCGAAAGCAAGAGGCTCCAGGGCCAGGGTATCGCCGACCAGCGACGTGAAATTGCACGCGGTTTGGTGGAGAGCGTCGATGTACTGAACAAAGTCGGGATCAATTCGCAGGAAGCCTCGGCATTGATCGTGGTCACGCAGCATTACGATACGCTGCAGTCCATCGGCGCCGATACCAATTCAAACCTGATCCTGCTTCCGAATTCGCCACAGGCCGGAAGCGACATGCTCAACAACATGGTCGCTTCATTCACCGCATCCAATCAGGTTGGTGAAGCGATGAAACTCGGGAACCGGAAAAGATCGATTGAAAAGCGACAAGAATCAGAGGAGGACACTTCCTCGCCGACTGAAATCTAAAACCTGGGGCTTCGGCCCCTTTTTTTATGCGTAAAAACGCAAAATTGAAAATAAACCGGTTTGACGCCTTTTTTTCACCCGGGATGATCGCCAATCCGAATAAAATCAGAAAGGGCCACAGAAGCGAATTATGAAAGCCGTTTTTAATCAAGTGAAATTATAACATCTGTGATCTCTATAATTATTCTATATAATAAGAAAACCCTCTTGAATTAAGAGGGTTCAATTGTTTTAAACTATTTCGATTATTTTACCACGATGTCTTCCGGCAATCCGAACTTTTGACGAAGCGCTTCCGATGTTTCCCTTACAAAAGGCGATTCGCTCTTGGCAGACATCGTAAAAAATTTAGTGAGCAGTTCCCGGTCGATATCAGTGTGCGAGATTTTATCGGAATACTTCAAAATCCAGTTGGCAAACAAAAGCCCGCTCTTGTTATTGGTCACGTTTTTCCTGAATGAATTTTGAAGAAGGCCGAATCCGTCGACCGATGCGATCGCAGAACCAACTAATTGCTCCACCGAATTTCGCTCTTCGTCATTCGACGCCTTGAAGTACCGATTGATTTCCTTCAGCGCGTTATTGATGGCATTTTCATCCTTTTTGCCCTTTTCTTCCCAAGCATCCTTAAGGGTCACGGTGCGGTTGAAGACAAGTGTTTCGGCGTTGGAATCGGGATCGACGGTAAAGTAGCCAAGACGCTGGAATTGAAACTGTTCGCCAGGTTTCGCAACCTTTAACCCGGGTTCCAGATAACCTGTGATGACCTTGAGGGACTCGGGGTTGACGAAGTCCAGAAAATCCTTATCCTTGTGCGTATCGGGCGATTCCTCGGTGAAGAGGCGGTCATAGAGCCTGATTTCGGCTGAAATGGCGTGCTGGGCCGAAACCCAGTGCAGCGTCCCCGCCACTTTCCGCATCGAGGCCTCGGTACCGCTTCCGCTAAGGCTATCGGGATCGTAATTGACATGGATCTCGCTGATGAGGCCGTCGGCGTCCTTGATCACGGTTTCGGCTTTGATGATGTATGCATTTTTCAAGCGGACTTCCTTTCCGGGCGAAAGCCTGAAGAATTTTGCCGGAGCGTCTTCCATGAAATCCTCGCGTTCGATGAAAATCTCCCGTGAAAACGGAATCTCGCGAACGCCCGCCGAATCGTCTTCGGGATTATTTTCGGCCTCGAGCCATTCCACTTTGTCATGCGGATAATTGGAAATCACTACTTTGACGGGATCGAGTACGGCCATCACCCGCGGCGCAGTCTTGTTAAGATCCTCGCGGACGCAGAATTCCAGCATCGACACATTGATAAGATTGTCGCGTTTGGCGATGCCGATCATGTTCGCAAAATTCCGGAGCGAAGCCGCCGTATAACCCCGACGGCGCAGTCCTGAAATCGTGGACATTCTGGGATCGTCCCAACCCGAAACGTGCTTTTCGTTTACCAGTTGCAACAGCTTCCTCTTGCTCACCACGGTATGGCTCAGGTTACGGCGTGCAAATTCGCGCTGTTTGGGACGGATGTCCTTTTCGTCATAGACCTGGTCCAGGAACCAGTCGTAAAGTTCACGGTGTGGCAGGAATTCCAGGGTGCAGAAGGAGTGCGAAATGGATTCGATGTAATCGCTCTCGCCATGTGCCCAATCGTACATCGGGTAGATGCACCAATCATTACCGGTACGGTGATGGTGCTTGTGCAAAATACGGTACATGATGGGGTCGCGCATCAGCATGTTCGGCGATTTCATATCGATTTTCGCCCGAAGGATGTGCGTTCCCTCTTCGAATTCGCCGGCTTTCATCCGTCGGAACAGATCCAGATTTTCTTCTACCGAACGGTTCCGGTAAGGACTTTCAACACCGGGTTCCGTAGGTGTGCCCTTTTGAGCGGCCATCTCCTCGGAAGTCTGCGAATCCACATATGCCTTGCCCTTCTCGATGAGCTGTTCGGCCCAGTCATACAACTGCTGGAAGTAGTCGGAGGCGTAGCGCTCCTCGGCCCATTTGTATCCGAGCCATTCCACATCACGCTTGATCGCATCGACATACTCCTGCTCTTCCTTGGCGGGATTGGTGTCGTCAAAACGAAGGTTGACGGGCGCATCGTAGGAGAGCCCAAGCCCGAAATTCAGGGCGATAGAACTCGCGTGGCCGATGTGCAGATAGCCGTTCGGCTCTGGAGGAAACCTGAAGCGCAGGCTACTCTTGGGCATTCCCGATGCCAGGTCGTCCTCTATGATTTGTTCGATGAAATTGAGCGATTTTTCGTCTGCCATGATTGATGGATAAAGGGCCAAAGTTACAATTTTAAGGACAAACACGGGATTGCGGCTTTCGTGCGAATGCGTACCTTTATAAAAAATAACCATGGGAAGCATCAAGCTCAAGAACATCCGTACTTTTTCCTATCACGGCTGCCTGGCCGAGGAAGCCAAAATAGGTTCGGAATACAGTGTAGACCTTGAAATCAAGACCGATCTTCGAAAATCGGCGATCTCCGACAAGCTCGAGGACACGGTGGATTACGTTTACCTGAACCGCGTCGTCAAGGAAGAAATGGACATCCGGTCCAACCTCCTGGAACACGTCGCGCACCGGATTATCCAACGCATTTTCAAAGAATTGCCTCAGGTGAGCAGGATCGTCCTGTCGGTTTCCAAAATCAACCCGCCTATTGAAGGCGATGTGGAAGCGGTATCCGTCGTGATGGAAGAATACCGCAATTAAGCGAAGTGCTGTAGGCTTTGAACAATTTTTTTTTATATTTGCCGTCCATTGCAATGGCGTCGTGGCCGAGTGGCTAGGCTGGGCTCTGCAAAAGCTCCTACTGCGGTTCGAATCCGCACGATGCCTCAAAAAGCTCCCAATTCCGGGGGCTTTTTTTATTCGATCTTTTCAAGTGCCTGCTTGACAAGCTTTTGGTCGCTCGGAAAAAATCCCTGGACCATGATCACGACGCCAAACACGATTAAAAGGATGCTGATCACCTTCTTGATGTTGAAGATATTCCTGGGTGTCATCTTGCGTTTGAGTTGCTTGGCCAAAAGAATTTTGCCGATGTCGACAACCAGGTAAGTGGCCAGAACGCTGCCGAAGAAAGTCACCATCCGGGAAATGTCCAGATTGAGCTTCGGGCCGACGGTGATGATGATCATGAACCAGAACAAGAGCACGCCAAAATTGATGAAATTGAGCAGGAAGCCGTTGAAAAAAAGGTTGCGGTAATTTTTCTTGATTTCCTCAACGGTGATGTCTTCCTCGGTCTTTACGTTCCGCCCTATCTTCCGAAGTTTCAGAAACGATACGAGGCCATAGGAACCCATCAAGATTCCGCCAAAGATGAAGATCGAGGGATCGTCCTTGATGGTCTCAATAAGGCGCACACTGCTCCCGAAAGCGATCAGGATAAAGATGATGTCGGCCACGATCACGCCGATATCAAAGGCAAGCGCGGCCCTGAATCCTTTGACCACACTAGTCTCCAACAGGACAAAAAACACCGGCCCAATCAGGAAACTGAGAAAAATTCCAAGTGGTATCGCCGTAAGAATGTCCTGGATCATGTAAATGACAGAAAAGTTACCGGGCTTCGGTGATGTTGCCGCCGAGCGTTGTTTTCTGGTCTATTTTCGCGGGCTTGCCGTAAATAATAACGTCCCCACCGGCCTTCACCTCCGCATCCACATAGGCTGTCGCATGGATCTTGGCCTGTCCGCCGGCGTTGATATCCACCTCGGCACGCCTGGAAACCAGGTCTTGCGCATTGACCTCGCCCCCGGTTCCGATCTTAACCTCAAGTTCATCCACCGTTCCCTTAAGGTCCAGGATACCTCCGGTGACAGCCCGCACTTCGGCCTCGCCAACTTCCATTTGTACCCTGATATTACCGCCCTCGCGCGCCGTGAGCGACAGGTTGGATTGCCTGAACGGCGTGGCACAGCCCACGAAGGAACCTTCGCTGGCCTGGATGGAGTGCAGTTCGATAAAATATACCTTAACCTCAATGCCTTCGCCGTCGAGGATCCGATTGATCTTCATGCGCAATTTAAGCTCGCCATTTTTATTGACCACTTCCACATCGCCCGTGCTGTTGCCCATGATCTCCACGCGCTCCTCATCGGCTGCGATCAATTCTACATTGATTTGGTCAAAGGCCGAAAGATGCCGGAACTCGCCCGGCTTTCGCGAAACCTGCGAAAATGCGGGGATAGCTGCCATCAGCAATAAGACAAGTACTTTTTTCATGATTGTGAATCGTTTTTACGGATATAATGAAAATCGAGTTGCTTCTTGACAAGGTCGGCATTTTTTACTTTCACCCAAACCTCGTCTCCCAATTGAAGCAACTGCTTGGAAATTTCTCCTACCAGTGCGTACTGTTTTTCGTCGAAGGTGTAATAATCATCCTTTATCTCACGGATCCGGCACATGCCCTCACACTTGTTTTCGATTATCTCAACGTAGATGCCCCATTCTGTCACACCTGAGATGACGCCCAAAAATTCCTCGTTGTTGTGGTCCTGCATGTATTTGACCTGCATGTATTTGACTGAATCGCGTTCGGCGCTGGTCGCCAGGTTTTCCATGTTGGACGAATGTTCGCACTTGACCTCGTAATGCTCTGCGTTTGCCGATTTCCCGCCATCCAGGTAATACTGGAGCAGTCGGTGTACCATAACGTCCGGATAACGGCGGATAGGCGAAGTAAAATGCGAATAGTAATCGAAAGCAAGCCCGTAATGCCCGATGTTCTCGGTGGAATATTTGGCCTTGCTCATGCTTCGGATGGTGAGGGTGTCCACCATATTCTGTTCCTTCTTGCCCACGACATCCTGCAAAAGATTATTGAGCGATTTGGAAATGTCCTTTTTTGATTTGAAACTGATGCTGTATCCGAACTTGGAAATGACCGACTGCAGCCCCATCAGTTTTTCCTCGCTTGGCTCGTCGTGGATCCGGTAAACAAAGGTCTTCTTTTGCTTGCCGATGAACTCGGCGACCTTGCGGTTGGCCAGGAGCATGAATTCCTCGATCAGGTGGTTGGCGTCCTTGGATATCTTGAAATAGACACCGGTAGGTTCACCTTCGGGGCTGAGATTGAACTTCACCTCGACCTTGTCAAAGGAGATGGCGCCGTTCTTCATGCGGTTTTTGCGGAAAATCTTCGCAAGCCTGTCCATTTCCAGGACCGCCTCGGTAATCTCGGCAGGGGCGGTGTACGCCTGGTCGGTCAACGAAACATCCGCCGGAATCTCGCCTTTGCCCGTTTCAATGATGACCTGCGCCTCTTCATAGGAAAAACGGTGGTCCGAATAGATGACCGTGCGGCCAAACCACTGGTTGGTTACCTGGGCGGCCGGAGTGATCTCAAACACCGCCGAAAACGTATACTTTTCCTCGTGTGGGCGAAGGGAACATGCAAAATTTGAGAGGACTTCGGGAAGCATCGGCACGACTCGGTCCACCAAATAAACCGAAGTCGCCCGGCTGTACGCCTCGTCATCCAAAACGGTCCCTTCCTGCAAATAGTAGGAAACGTCGGCGATGTGGATCCCGATTTCGTAATTGCCGTTCTCCAATCTCCTGAAGGAAAGCGCATCGTCAAAATCCTTGGCATCCCGCGGATCGATGGTAAAGGTCAGGATATCGCGCATGTCGCGGCGGTTTGCGATTTCCGATGCCTGGATGGAAGTATCCAGCCTCTCGGCATATTCCTCCACTTCGCGCGGGAATTCGTAGGGAAGGCCGTACTCGGCGAGGATGGCGTGGATCTCGGTGTCGTGTTCTCCCGGCTTGCCCAGCACGTCGATCACGCTGCCAAACGGGCTGTCGGCCTTTGCGGGCCAATCTTCAATTTTCACCACGACCACATCGCCCTGCTCCGCCTTCCCGATCTTGTCTTTCGGGATAAAGATATCAGTATACATCTTCGCGTTGGCGGTATTGACAAAGGCAAAGTTTTTCTGGATGTCGATAACGCCCACGAATTCGGTTTTCTTGCGCTCCAGCACTTCCACGACCTCTCCCTCCTGGCGCTTGCCGGTCCGTCGGTTGTAAACGTAGACCTTGACGCGGTCGCCGTCCAGGGCGTGGTTCAGGTTATTTGTAGGGATGAAGACGTCCTCAGCAAAATCGGGACAAATAAAATAGGCCGTTTTGCGGCTGGTCATGTCGATCTTGCCCTCGTAATAATCACGGCTTTCGGCCTTGACCAGGTATTTTCCGGGTTCCGATTCGATGATTTTCTTTTGGGCCGCGAGCAGCTTCAGGTCCCTGATGATCTCGTTGCGGCTTTTTGTGTCATCGAGTTCGAGCTTGGCGGCAATCTGCTTATAGTTGTAGGTTTTGTTGGCGTGTTTTGAAAGTATCTTTAAAATCTTGTCTGTAAAATCCTTTTCTTTCTTCTTTCCGGGTTTACCAGGTTTTTTCATTTGATCTTTGAATAATCGTGAAAATTACAAAATACTTCACAGATAAGGGGCCGGAGCCATCAGTTTAATTTATTATTAACTGGCTTTCACGTCGGGTATAAGCCGATCGGGTTTATCTTTATGCGAAAAGCCATGGAGTATTTTGTCATTGCCGCCACCTTTACCTACCCCCATGAAATCGCCGTCCTTCGGCACAGGCTCGAACAGGAAGGCATCGCCCATTTTTTTGAAAACGAAACCATGCTCTCGGTAGCGCCCTTTTACTCGTTCGCCCTCGGAGGGATCAAGCTCAGGGTGCACCGGGACGATCTGGCTCAAGTCAAGTCCATCGTCGAAGGCTTATCCAAAGGCGGGCATCTGAACATCGTCTGAAGTTTTCAACACTAATTAAAAAACAAAACAAAAAGGGAAAATTTAAATTTTAAAAATGGAGGTTATTATGGGGTGTTGAAAAGCCGAATAAAATTTTGATTCGCCCGTTGTGTTTGTCCTTTATCTTTTTTATAACGTTTTATTAACATAACTGTCATGAGGTACGGTGCTGTTTTTTAAGCACTCATGAAGACTGTTCAACAGTTGTTGACAACCGGAATCTCGTCCAAAATGTGCAAAATCCGCTATGACCGTAATGGTTAAAAAATGACGTTTGCCTGCTGATAACTTCTAGAAAAATCGACGTGTTATTTTTTGGAAAATTGACCGGGCTTTTGGCATTATCAAAATCCCGATACCATCAAAAAGTATTTTCAAAAATCTGTCAACGGTTATCAACAGTTTTGTCAAAAACCGGTTAGCCGATGATTCACGGGGTTTACGAAAATTATCAACATCGCAAAAAAAAACCTGCCGAAGCAGGTCTCTCAAGGTTATGAATATCTAGAAACGCCTGATCGGCCATGCCTTGGCGCCGGTGTATTGGTTTTTGGAAAGGAATTGGTAGGAACCATTTGAAAACGTCAGGCCAAATGCTTCAGTCGTTGAAAATTGTGACGACGTATACAGCGTGGAGCTGATCGTAAAGATTCCGGCGACCTTCAGATCATATAGGTAGTCGATCTCGTCCTTCGACGGCAGGAACCAGTCGCCCTTATTGTTGATGACCGCATTTTCGCACAGCCTGGCCGCACTGCCCGATGCGCTGCACGCCGCCGTGATGAGCCCGGTATTGTTCAGGCCCGCCCCCAGGTCATTGGACAGCCCGCTCACGAACATCGAACATCCCCACACAAGGTTATTGTGCGTCACATCATTTGGGGCCACCTCAAGGTAACGCCATCCATTTGTCGTCTCACCTTTGTCAAAGAAAACAAAGCTCCCCGATCCGCCAAGGTAACCCGCCGAGCGGAAGGTAACCTGGTTTCCGTAAAAATACTCGCCGTTAACCCTAACGTAGGAACGCAGGTAATAATTGGTATCCGGAGTTACGGAGTGAAAGCCTACGTAAGGAGCGACTTCCACCTGGCCGGCGCCGCCCGTTCCCGCCGAGATGTCCTCATTGTCGATCGTCGGATTGGGGCTGCTGCTGTATACCACGCCGCGGTCATCCACTTCCTGGCCACCCGCAGGCAACACATTGATGGTTACCGTAAATCGTTTTGAAGAGATGTTCCTGACCATCCCGGTCTCCACGATCTTTGAAGTGGTAAACTGGATCTGGTTGCCGTAAAGGGTCGTCTCACCGTTACTCAAAACCGACCGTGCATAATAGGTGGTATTGGGTTGCAGCATGTAATAGATTTGGGCGGTAAAAGAAGTCTCCGAAACCTGGTTGCCCGAAAACCACTGGCTCGTTCCGTCATTCTGTGATGGATTCTGGTTTGTCCCAACCACGAATCCGTAACTGTAATTGCCAATGTCGCGGCTGCTTTCTGCCGTAATGTTCGCCGTGAAGGGCGTTACGTTGCTGGCGGCCATGGTGGTCAGTTCGGTGTCTGCAAAGTTGCCGCCCGAATCTCCGTCGCCGCTGCACCCCGCCATTGCAATGGCCAGGAAAAGGGTAATGATTTTCTTCATTGTAAGGGTAAAAATTTAAGTGATAAGTGTGTTATTGTTTTTCCTCGGCCTTCCTCTGCGTGGCATTAAACCTTACTTTTGCATAAGCCGGCTTGCGGCCGGCAAATATATAATTTAAAGCTCTCAATTATGAAAATCGCCATAGGAAACGACCATGCCGGCCCGGAATACAAAAAAGCCATCGTGCAGGAGCTCAAAATCTTGGGCCATGAAGTCCTGAATTTCGGAACCGACGGCGATGCCAGCGTGGATTACCCGGACTTCGGCCACCCCGTCGCGGAAGCCGTATCGTCCCAAAAAGCCGATTTCGGGATCGTCATCTGCGGCAGCGGGAACGGCATCAACATGACTGTCAACAAACACCAGGGAATCCGCGGCGCGCTTTGCTGGACAAAGGAAATAGCCGAACTCGCCCGCCAGCACAACGATGCCAACATCCTGAGCCTGCCGGCGCGGTTTACCTCAATTCCCCAGGCGGTGGCCATAACCAGGGCTTTTCTTGAAACCTCTTTCGAGGGCGGGAGGCATGCCAACCGCGTGGAAAAGATTTCGTGCCGATAAATGTCCGGGGTCCACATCCACAAGCACGAAGTCAAGGGTAAAAACCTGCTGATTTCCATCCTGCTCAACGTCATCATCACCGTTGCCCAGGTGGTGGGCGGATTGGTATCGGGCAGCCTTGCGCTCATATCCGATGCCTTGCACAATTTCAGCGACGTGCTGTCGCTCGTGTTCAGCTATTTTGCCAACCGTCTTTCGCGTAAAAAAGCGTCCATCAACCAGACTTTCGGGTATAAGCGGGCCGAGATCATGGCCGCATTCATCAATGCGCTCACCCTGATACTGGTCGCGTTCTACCTGATATACGAGGCCTTCCAGCGCTTTTACGATCCGCAGGAAATCGCCACCGGATTGGTCATCTGGCTGTCTGTTTTGGGAATCGTGGCCAACGGGATTTCGGTCATGCTGCTCAAGGGGGATTCGGGAAAGAACATCAACATGCGCTCGGCCTATCTGCACCTGCTCACCGACATGATGGCCTCGGTCGCGGTGCTTGTCGGCGGTTTGCTGATGAAATATTTCCAGTGGTTCTGGGTGGACAGCCTGCTCACGCTGCTCATCGCGCTCTATTTGGTATACGTCGGCTACGACCTGCTCAAGAAATCCACGCAGATGCTTATGCTCTTCACGCCCGACCACATCGACATCAAGCAAATTGTGCGCGAGGTCCACAAGATTCCGGGCGTCAACAAACTGCACCACATCCATGTCTGGCACCTCAATGACGAGGAATTTCACCTGGAGGCGCACCTGGATTGCACACATGATTTGACCCTTACCCAGTTCAACGAGCTCGTCCACAAGGTGGAACTTTTGCTTTTCGAGAAATTCCACATCAACCATACCAACATACAACCCGAATTCAAGCGCACCGACCCCAAGAATTTCATCGTGCAGGATTAGGACCTTTTCCGGCTTTACGCTGCAAGTCCTCGCCTTTGGCTGCGGGCTTTCTGCTTCAATCCGGGGTAGGGCAATTTAGTGTTTACCATGAACCAGATACAATTCATCTCTTCACAACTCCGGGTGCCGGAGCCGGGCATTGCCAAAACCGTTGAGCTCCTCGCCGCCGATTGCACCATCCCTTTCATCGCGCGCTATAGAAAGGATGCTACCGGTAACCTCGATGAAGAAGTGATCGATTCCATTGCCAAACTTGCCAGGCAGTATGAAGGAATCATCGCCAGGCGAGATTCGATTTTAAAATCCATCCGGGAACAGGGCCAGCTCACCCCCGAGCTCTCGGCGAAAATTTCAGCCAGCCTGGATCTGACGGAACTCGAAGATCTCTATCTGCCCTTCAAAAAGCGCCGCAAGACCCGCGCCGATGTTGCCCGCGAGAACGGCCTTGAACCCCTCGCCAAAATCATCATGTCGCAAAACCACCTGGACCCGGAAGGCGCGGCGCAACGGTATTTGTCAAATAAGGTGGAAAGTACCCAGGAAGCGCTGGCCGGAGCGCGCGATATCATCGCCGAATGGATCCATGAGAACGCCTACATCCGTCGCCAGCTCCGCAGGTTGTACCAAAACCGCGGTTCCATCGGCACAAAGGTGGTCCCGTCCAAAAAAGACGCGGAAGAGGCCGTAAAATTCAAACAGTACTTTGACTGGAGCGAACCCCTTTCCAAAACGCCCGCGCACCGGTTGCTGGCCATGCTCCGCGCCGAATCGGAGGGTATCGTGCGCCTTAAAATTTCCGTCGAGCAGGAAGATGCGCTATCCATAATCGGGAAAAACGTCATCAAATCGCGCGGTGAAAGCTCCCGCCAAATAGACCTGGCCGCCGAAGATTCATTTAAAAGGCTACTGGCCCCGTCACTTGCGGGCGAGGTGCTCACCGAGGCCAAGCAAAAAGCCGACATCGCCTCGATCAGGGTGTTTTCGGATAACATGTCGCAATTGCTGTTGGCCCCTCCCTTGGGCAGCAAGCGCATCCTGGCGATAGATCCGGGATTCAGGAGCGGGTGCAAGGTCGTTTGCCTTGACCAACAGGGTAATTTACTCTATAATGAAACCGTCTTCCCGCACGCGCCGCAAGGGGAGAAAGCCATGGCGGGCAAAAAGATCAAATCGATGGTCAATGCCTATAAAATCGAGGCGATCGCCATCGGCAACGGAACCGCCTCACGCGAAACGGAGGATTTTGTCCGAAAAATCGCGTTTGACCGCGACCTGCAGGTTTTTGTCGTGAGCGAGGCGGGTGCTTCGGTTTATTCGGCATCCAAGATCGCACGGGAGGAATTCCCCACGCACGATGTCACGGTGAGAGGCGCGGTTTCCATCGGGCGGAGGCTATCGGACCCCCTCGCCGAACTCGTCAAGATCGATCCCAAAGCTATCGGCGTAGGCCAATACCAACACGATGTGGACCAAGGGTTGCTTCGAGACGAACTCGATGCGACGGTCATCAAGTGCGTCAACCGAGTGGGCGTGAATCTCAATACGGCAAGCCGTCATCTTTTGGCGTATGTTTCGGGCATCGGCGATAAATTGGCGGCAAACATCATTGATTTCCGCAACGCGAACGGTCCGTTCAAAAATCGCAGGCAATTAATGGAGGTTCCGCGGCTGGGCGCAAAGGCATACCAACAGGCGGCGGGTTTTCTTCGCATTATAGAGGGCGAGAATGTTTTGGATAATTCGGCGGTTCATCCCGAGGCCTATGGAATTGTCGAGAAGATGGCCATAGACCAGGGGTTAAAAGTTAGTGACCTCGTAGCAAATGAGGCGGTTGTCCAAAAAATTGAGCCTGAAAAATACGCGTCTCCCGAATTTGGCCTTCTCTATATCAAGGACGTCATCACGGAATTGAAGAAACCGGGCGTGGATCCAAGGCAGTCGGCGGCAATGTTTGCGTTTGACTCACGTGTCCGGATCATTCAGGACCTGCACGAGGGGATGATCTTGCCGGGAATTGTTAACAACATCACGAATTTTGGATGTTTTGTCGATATTGGCATCAAGGAAAGCGGATTGGTGCACATCTCACAGCTGAAAGCCGGTTTTGTCAGGGATGTCAACGAAGTGGTAAAACTGCACCAGCATGTCCAGGTTAAGGTGACGGGCATAGATACTGCAGCCAAAAGGATCGCCCTTTCAATGGTACTGGATTGACGCAGTGAACTACCGAAAATAATATTTTAGCTGTGGTTTTTCCTCATTGGAATCTTCCTGGAATTCCATAGGGAATACATAACCCGCCTCCCTAACCCAAAGGTACTACGCCGCGAAATACACGACCTCCGGCTTAACCGCTTCAAATGCTAAATTTAACCCGACCCGCGAGAACAACAAAAACGCGCATTTTAGGATAAGATATGGTTTTCCCTCAATTGACCCTCCCTCAAATTTCGTAGGGAATATATTACCCGCCTCCCTAACCCAAAGGTACTTCACCACGAAATATATAACCTACGGCTTAACCGCCTCAAATACTAAATTTAACCGAACCGCGAGAAAAACAAGAACGCGCATTTTAAGATTAACTATGGTTTTTCTTCAATTGAATCTCCCTCAGATTTAGTAGGGAATATAACCCGCCTCCCTGAAACCAAGATACGGATCGGCAAATTACAAGTGATGCGTGAAAACCGCCGTAATAGTTAAACTTTTTACGGTATCGATTGAAGATTGCATAAAAAAAGCCGCCCTCACGGACAGCTTCCCTTTACACTATATCTAGTTGATCAAGCCTTGGTCTCGTCCTGCTTTTTGGACGTCGCGTGGCCATTTTCATCCTTGGCGGCATTCTTGAATTCCTTGATGCCGGTTCCAAGCCCTTTCATGAGTTCGGGAATTTTCCTACCCCCGAATAGCAACAATATGATGGCCAGAATGACCAGGATCTCAGTAACGCCGAATCTTCCCATAACTTAAATTATTAGCGCAGAGCGCCTTCATTAACCGCGCAAAGATAGGAAGAAATTGACACTGGCGGTTTTCCATTTCCCAAATATTTATCTTTTAACACCAAAGCCAAAAAGCCGACGCACCCATTAATTGCTATATTTGCCGGGAGGCTATGGCAGCAAAGAGACACAAGCGAAAACAGATCCGTAAAAAGCTGTTCACCAAAAACAGGCTTGTGATCCTCAATGAAGATTCTTTTGAAGAGGTTTTTTCGCTGCGATTGACCTTGATGAACGTGTTCGTGGTCGCCACGCTCGGGGCCGTCCTTTTGATTTCCGTTACCACCTACATCATCGCATTCACGCCACTTCGCGAGTTCATACCCGGTTACGCTTCCACCGAACTTAAGCAGAACGCCACCCGCCTGGCTTTGAAATCGGATTCCTTGTCGGTCGCATTGAATCGCAACGAGGCCTATCTCGCATCGCTCAAGAAAGTTTTGACCGGGGACCTCGATTACGCCAAATTGAACCGCGACTCCATCCTGGCAACCGACGCCCCGCGGGTAGATCCGGAATCTCTGGCACCCTCCAAGGCCGAAGTTGAATTAAGGCAACAGGTAGCCCGCGAGGACAAATACAATTTGTTTGAAAAGGCAGGCAAACGGACCGAAATCGTGTTTTTTGCACCCGCCAAGGGAATTGTGACTGAGAAATTCGATGCCCGCGCCCGTCATTACGCCACCGACATTGCGCTTCCAAAGGATACGCCCATCAAGGCTTCCCTTGGAGGCACCGTGGTTCTTGCCGATTGGACACCAACCAACGGCCATGTGTTGATCCTCCGGCATAACAACGGATTCCTTTCGGTGTACAAACACGCCGCCTCTTTAACCAAATCGCAGGGCGACGTTGTCAAAACCGGTGAGGTGATCGCCCTCGCGGGAAGCACCGGGCATCAATCTACCGGGGTTCATTTGCATTTCGAGCTTTGGAAAGACGGTTTTCCCATAAATCCTGAAAATTTTATCAGTTTCGAATGACAACCATTGTCGAAAATATGTTGATCATGCCGCTCCTGGTGGGACTGGTCTTTGTGATCGCCTCGATCATCACGCACCGGTTTCCCCCGCGCAAGATCAATTACCTTTACGGATATCGTACGGGTAATTCAATGAAGTCACAGGACCGATGGGATTTTGCCCAGAAATATTCGTCGCGGCGCATGCATGAGGCCGGGTTTGCGCTGATTGCCGTGTCGTTTGCAGGTTATCCATTGCCTCTTTCAGCCGAAGTGAAATTTTGGGTCGGAATCCTGCCGGCAATGCTTTCCTGCGTATACATTTTTCACAAAACCGAAAAAGCGCTTCGCCAACATTTCCCCGAATCCGAGTCATGACCATAAAACAGATTGCCGCCAAATGGTTTGCCGCCATCATTGCCCAACGCACGCGAGCCTGGGCCATGAAACCCGAAAAAACGCAGGAGGCGGTTTTCAACAGTTTGATTTCCGCCGCACGCAACACACAGTTCGGGCGTGACCATCATTTTGGCGCCATCCGATCTTATGAGGATTTTGCCAAACAAGTCCCCGTACGCGATTACGAGGCGCTGAAAGGATACGTGGACCTGGTTGTCGAGGGAAAAGCCGATGTGCTCTGGCCGGGAAAGCCGCACTATTTCGCCAAGACTTCGGGGACGACATCGGGAGCCAAATTCATACCGATTACCAAGGAGTCGATGCCGTACCATATTTCGGCTGCGCGGAATGCCATCCTGCATTACATCTACGAGACAGGCAATGCAGGTTTTGTCGATGGCAAAATGATTTTCCTGCAGGGAAGCCCCATCTTAAAGGAAAAACACGGAATCAAGATTGGCAGGTTGTCGGGCATCGTGGCTCATTTCGTACCCAAATACCTGCAAAAGAATCGCTTGCCGAGCTGGGAAACGAATTGCATCGAGGACTGGGAAACCAAAGTGGACGCCATTGTCGGCGAGACGATCGGCCAGGACATGGCCGTGATTTCCGGGATTCCTTCCTGGGTGCAGATGTATTTTGAACGCCTGAAAGCCAAATCGGGAAAACCGGTGGGTGAACTCTTCCCGAATTTTAGCCTTTTCATTTACGGAGGCGTCAATTTTGAACCCTACCGGCCGGCGTTTTCGGCCTTGATCGGGCGTGAGGTGGACAGCATCGAACTGTTTCCCGCTTCGGAAGGATTCTTCGCCTATCAGGACAGCAGAAAGGAGAAAGGCATGTTGCTCCTGCTGAATTCCGGCATTTTTTACGAGTTTATCCGTGCCGATGAATTTTTCGGTGAATACCCAAAACGGCTTACAATCGGAGAGGTGGAAACAGGCGTGAATTACGTCATGATCATTTCGACCAACGCGGGCCTATGGGCCTACAACATCGGCGATACGGTGATGTTCACGACGCTGAGACCCCATCGCGTGGTGGTGACGGGAAGAATCAAGCACTATATTTCGGCGTTTGGCGAGCACGTCATCGGCAAGGAGGTCGAGACGGCGATGGAATCGGCCATCGGGAAGACCGGGGCGCTGGTCCGCGAATTTACCGTGGCACCGCAAATCGTGCCGGAATCCGGTTTGCCATATCACGAATGGCTCATCGAATTTGAAAAGGAACCGCAGGATATGGTAGCCTTCGTCTCGGAACTTGAAAATAGCATGCGTACGCAAAACATATACTATGACGACCTGATCACGGGAAAGGTGCTCCGGACGCTCGTGGTGACCAAAATCCCGGCAGGTGGCTTCGTGCAATACATGAAGTCGGTTGGGCGGCTGGGCGGACAAAACAAGTTGCCGAGGCTCTGCAATGACCGTTCGGTAGCCGATGCGTTGCCCAAATCCGGCGCGTATCATTAAAAATCCTACATTTGCGGGTTAGAAAAAGCATTAGATGAAAGAAATCAAGAATATAGTACGCTCGCGGGCGCAGGAATCATCAAGCGCGGTCGAGAAATTATATATCACCATGCGGCACCTTTTCAACAGGGGTTTCTACAAGCCGATGGGGGTTTCGGGTGAGACGTTGAGGGAGGCTTTGTTGCAGCTCAGGCCCGAAATCTATGGCAGCATTGCCGAGGAAAAGGTGGAACTCAACGGCCTTTTGTACGTGATCGAAAGGCTACCCGTCGGCATCGAGGAGTGCCGGTTCATCAATTTGACTTCGGACGAAGGATACTCAAAATCACATTTCAAACCGATCATTCCGCCCAAGAGGAGGCGCAATTGTTACCGGATCGACGACGAGCAGATGAACGTGGAGATCACCCGCGGCCGGTCGGACATCTACGATATTTTGACACATCTGACTTTCATCTTCATCGAATCGCACAAGATCAAGAACCGCGTCTTGCTTGACGAGAGCGGAGAGGTTTCACGCGATTGGCAGAAGCTCGAGCAGGCGGTTTTAAGTACCAAGAAGCTCACGCAAACCGATCGCGAAAAGGCAATCTCGCATACGGCGAACATTCTCGGCCGCACCTTTGCCGAAATCAACGAGATTTACGACGGTTTCTCGACCGCGGATAAACCCGACCGTTTCCTGCACATCATCTACTGGCTGGGCAAACTCGCGATCGAGGAAATCCTGGAGAGCAACAAGCGCACGATCACTTTCAGCCCCGTGCTTCGGGAAAGGTTGGGACATCACATCCACGGCGAGATCTGGGCCAACAACATCAAGTCGGTGTTGCGGCAGAACGATCTGCTCCAGCGGCCCATCCACATCATCAGCGCGAACATGCACAGTGTCATGAACTCGCTTTTTGCGACGCACGTGCTCAAAAATAAATTCAAGGACAAATCTGATTTTTTCATTTTCGAGGAACTCAGCCGCCCCGGCGCACACGAGGTGAGGTCGAAGGTGGAGGAATTCGCGAAACAATCGGGGATGCTGTTTTTGCCCGATACTTCGGGAACCAACATCGACGTGCAAATTTTTGATACGGCCCGCATCGACTGGAAGAAATCGGCATTTCCCACAGCCAAGACGGGAGACGACAAACCCGTTTTGATCGTCATGGACTACGCGTTTGGCGAGCAGGCCTACGAAACGATCGACGAACTCCTGAAGCCGTACCAGGAATCCAAGGAAAAGAAGACTTTCCTCAACGTCCAATCGGTATCGATCATGGGCAAGGCGGGAATCCTTGAAGGCGGAAAGGGCGATATCATGATCCCGTCGGCACACATCAACGAGGGCACGGGCGACAATTACCCTTTTGAAAACGAGCTTTCGGCCGAAATGTTCGAGGGCAATGGAATCCCGGTCTACGCCGGACCGATGGTTACCGTTTTGGGAACCTCGCTTCAAAACCGCGACCTTTTGCAGTTTTTCAATAAATCCACCTGGGGCGTCATCGGCCTCGAAATGGAAGGCGCCTATTATCAGAAAGCCATACAATCGGCGTCCAAGATCCGCAAGAGCATCAATCCTGACGTAAAGGTGCGGTATGCGTATTATGCTTCGGATAACCCGCTTGAAACCGGATCGACGCTTGCCTCGGGCGGTCTTGGCACAACAGGCGTCAAACCTACTTACCTGATCACGATCAAAATCCTGGAACAAATATTTAACACACATTGATATGAGCCCGACCCCTAAGAAAGCGGACGACGAAGAACTGGACCTCTCGGCAATTGGCCGAAATATTTCAAACGTTATTGAGAAAATCAACTTCCAGGTTTTCAGGGTAATCCGTTTTTTTGTCCGGAATGCCCTTATTATCGGGATCCTTTTCGTTTTGGGCGTCGCTTTGGGCATCTACCTGGACCGGGTCCAGCGCACCTATGACCATCAGGTAATCGTTTCGCCGCACTTTGGCAGCGTGGATTACATGTACGGCAAGGTCAATCTTTTGGAGGCCAAGATCCGCGAGCAGGACACGGTTTTCCTTAAGAGGGCCGGTTTCAAGAACCCGGACCGGCTTATCAAAATGGAGATCAAGCCCGTCGTGGATGTGTACCGATTTGTCAACCAGTCCGAACGCAATTTCGAGTTGCTCAAACTCATGTCTGAAGACGGCGACATCAAGAAGGTCGTGGAAGAACCCACTACCAGCAAACATTACACGTACCACGTGATCACGTTTTCAACCAGGCAGATGACAAGCCCCGAAAGCACCCTGAAACCCCTGATGAATTACCTCAACAACAGCGAGTTTTTCAGGCAGATCCAGAAAGAGTATGTCAACAATGTAAAGGTCAAAATTGCCAAGAACGAGGCGACGCTGGCCCAGATCGATGCGGTCCTGAACGCCATCGGGAATTCCAACTCGGAGGCTACCAAACCCGGCAATCTTGTGTATATCAACGAGAACACACAACTCAACGACGTGCTCGAGACCAAGGACGAACTCCTGCGCGAACAAGGCAACCATCGGATCGATTTGGTCAGCCTGGACAAGATCGTGAAGGAAAATTCGAATATTCTCAACATCGAGAACAACAAGTCGGTCAACGGAAAAATGAAGCTCGTGTTGCCCATCATTTTCATCCTGATGTTCATCGCGATCAACCGTTTCCGGAAATTCTACCGCACGCAATCCATGAAATACAATAACGCCTGATCATGAAGGGAATTCTGTTGGCGGGCGGATCCGGTACGCGCTTGCATCCATTGACTCTGGCTGTAAGCAAAC
Organism: Bacteroidota bacterium; assembly: GCA_023390775.1. Classification (GTDB taxonomy): domain Bacteria; phylum Bacteroidota; class Bacteroidia; order Flavobacteriales; family Flavobacteriaceae; genus Flavobacterium. The sequence continues at coordinate 62,571 of JAEWCF010000014.1, forward strand.
AGCTGATGCCGATCTACGACAAACCGATGATTTACTACCCGCTGTCCACGCTGTTGTGGGCGGGAATTAACGAGGTCCTGATCATTTCCACACCGCACGATCTGCCCTTGTTCCGAAAATTGCTGGGCGATGGCAGCCAGATCGGTTGCCGGTTTGAATACGCGGTCCAGGAACAGCCCAATGGACTGGCCGAAGCCTTCATCATTGGCAGGGACTTTATCGGTGAAGACAAGGCCGCACTGGTCTTGGGCGACAACATCTTCTACGGGACCGGCCTGGCCGATCTCCTGCAGGCCAACAACGACCCCGACGGCGGAATCATCTACGCCTATCACGTGCACGATCCGGAGCGCTACGGCGTTGTGGAATTCGACAAGGAAGGACGGGTGCTTTCCATTGAGGAGAAACCTTCGGTTCCCAAATCAAATTACGCCGTGCCGGGCATTTACTTCTACGATAACGAGGTGGTGGAAATCGCCGCGTCGATCAAACCAAGCCATCGCGGCGAGCTCGAGATTACCGATGTCAATCGCGAATACCTGAACCGCGGCAAACTCAAGGTCTCCATTCTGGACCGCGGAACCGCGTGGCTGGACACGGGAACGTTCAATTCTCTGATGCAGGCCTCGCAATTCGTGCAGGTTATCGAGGAACGACAGGGGCTCAAGATCGGGGCGATCGAAGAAGCAGCCTATCGCATGGGCTTCATCGACGCCGATCAACTTCGGGCCCTGGCGATGCCCTTGCTCAAGAGCGGGTACGGTACACATTTATTGAGCCTGATCTGATGGAAGTTACCAAAACCGCATTGGAAGGCTGCGTTATCCTCTCCCCGAAAGTGGTGGGCGACAACCGTGGCTATTTCATGGAAAGCTATAATGAACAGGTTTTTGACCGGGCGGTTGGCACAAAAGTGCGCTTTGTCCAGGACAATCAATCGTTTTCCGGCAGAGGCGTCATTCGGGGACTGCATTATCAAACAGGCGAACATGCCCAGGCCAAGTTGGTTCGGGTCATTGCCGGCGAGGTGCTGGATGTGGCTGTGGACATCAGACCCGGATCGGCCACCTTCGGACAACACGTAGCGGTGCGCCTTTCAGCCGAAAACAATTTGCAGCTCTTTATTCCCCGCGGTTTTGCGCACGGGTTTGCAGTACTGAGCGAAACGGCGATTTTTGCCTACAAATGCGACAATTTCTACAACCGGGAATCCGAGGGAGGAATCCTGTACAACGACCCCGACCTTGCCATTGACTGGCAGCTTGAAGGGGAGCACAACGTTTCCGAAAAGGATATCGCACTTCCGAACCTAAAAAATGCCCGACCCGTATGGTAGTGCTGGTCACGGGTGCCAACGGGCAGCTGGGACAGGCGCTTCGAGCGGCATCGGTGCATACGGCAGGGCTTCATTTCGTTTTTGCGGCATCCTCGGATCTCGATATCTGCGACCCCGACTCAGTCCGTCGTAATTTCGAATTGCACAAACCCGATTTCTGCATCAATGCGGCAGCATACACCGCAGTCGACAAGGCTGAATCCGACCGCGAGGCGGCCTTTCGCATCAATGCCGAAGCGGTAAATTATCTTGCATCGTCCTGCGACGAAAGCAATTGCACCCTGATCCAGATCTCTACAGACTTTGTCTTTGACGGCAAGAAGCGGGCGCCATACCTGGAAACTGACACCGCGAGCCCGTTAAACGTTTATGGCGCATCTAAACTTGCCGGTGAATCGGCTGCTGCGCGTTGCCCAAAACATTTTATTGTGCGCACCTCATGGGTTTATTCGCATTTTGGCCACAACTTTTTCAAGACGATGCTGCGCCTGGCCTCGGAACGCGACCGGCTCACCGTGGTCAACGACCAGATGGGTACGCCAACATACGCCCCGGATCTCGCATCGGCCCTGATTCGGATTGTATTATCGAACAGCTGCCAATACGGAATTTACCACTACAGCAACCTGGGAGAAGCAACCTGGTTTGATTTTGCGACCGAGATTTTTCGGAAGAATGATGTGCGGATCGATCTTCAGCCCGTACCGACCGCGGCATTTCCGACCGCCGCCGAACGGCCGCCCTATAGCGTAATGGACAAGTCAAAAATCATGCGGACTTTCAACCTGTCCATCAGGCCGTGGGAAGATGCGGTACCTTCTATTCGCGGATAATTTTCCTGACAACCTTTTTCGCATTATCGGTCAACACCAGCATATACGTGCCGGCCGACAACCCCTGCAGTTCGATTTTGCCGTGTTGGCTCCTTCCCGAACGAACCCATTTTCCATCGGCGCTGTAAAGCTCAAATGAAAGGTTCCTCGCAATGTTGAGGTAAATGAGCTCGGCAAACGGGTTTGGATAAATCGAAATCGCATCGAGCGGATTTTGAGGCGTACCGAGTTCGTCCTCAACCGTGATTGAAAGGTCAAAAGAGGCCGAACCGCCGGTGTTATGCGCAGTCACCGTGTAAATGGCTTCTGGCGATGTAGCGGTAGGTGTACCCGAAATCTGTCCGGTCACCGTATCGATCGTAAGACCAGCCGGAAGTGGAGGCGCAACGGAGAAATGCGTCACATTGCCGCTTACCGTCGGGATCAATGGCTCAATCTGGGAATTTACGTGATACACATGCGGATTGAGATAACTCAGGTTTGAAGGGGCAGCTTCGAATACGGTGATAATGACATCGAAAGTGGCGTTTCCACCCGAATTCACTGCCATAACCGTATACGCGGCGGTAGAAGAAACTTCAAGCGGTGTACCCGAAATTTCACCCGTGGCAGTCGAAAAGACCAATCCTGCCGGCAATTCAGGCTGGATCGAATAGCTGTTCACGTTGCCCGTAATGGTTGGCATCAATGGTGTTATCGCCGTTCCGACGTTGAACACATTGGGCGAGTTGTATGACAATCCGGTGGGCGCAACGTCGTTGATGGTAATGAACAATTCTGCGCTTGCTGACCCGGAAGCGTTTGCGGCCGTAACCGTATATAAAGTGGTCAGCATGACCTGCATCGGAGTGCCCGAAATTATGCCGCTCATAGGATCCATCGAAAGGCCTTGCGGCAGATCCGGTTGGATGGAAAAGGCCAGACCGGTTCCGGCAGTTGTGGGCACAAGCGGTGCAATTGCCTGCCCGATCGTATACACATTGGAAGCCGTGTAGCTTACCGCAGGCATGTTGTCGATCACTTCTATCTGGATGGTGAAAGTGGCCGATCCCCCGGAATTACTTGCCGTGACAGTATAGCCGGACATTGTGGAGACCGCGGCCGGCGTGCCGGAAATGATTCCTGTAGCCGAATCGAGGACAAGCCCCGAGGGAAGTTCGGGATCGATGGTGTAAACTTCTACGTTACCCACAACTGAAGGCGCAAGCGGAGATATCTCAAATCCGATCACAAAAGTATTGGGGGAATTGTAAGCAAGAGCAAAAGGGGCAATGTCAACCACCGTAATTTCAACCCCGAAACTCGTTGAGCCGCCCGAATTCGCCGCGGTTACTGTATAAGTTTCGGTCGAGGTGACGGCAGTCGGTGTTCCTGAAATCACACCCGTCGATGTGTTGAACGAGAGCCCCGCAGGCAGGTTCGGCGAAATCGAATAGGACGAGACGCTTCCGGTCACGGTCGGAGAAAGTGGCGTGATGGCCGTTCCGACGGTGAAGGTGTTCGGCGAATTGTAGGAAAGTGCAACCGGTGCCGCGTCGTTCACGGTAATCACAACCCCGAAACTCGTCGAGCCACCCGAATTCGTCGCGGTTACTGTGTAAGTTTCAGTAGCTGAAATCACAGTCGGAGTTCCCGAAATCACCCCCGTCGTCGTATTGAACGAAAGGCCCGCAGGCAGGTTCGGAGAAATCGAATAGGACGAAACGCTTCCTGTCACGGTCGGCGAAAGTGGTGTGATGGCCGTTCCGACGGTGAAGGTGTTCGGCGAATTGTACGAAAGTGCAACCGGCGCCGCGTCGATTACGGTAATCACAACCCCGAAAGTAGTCGATCCCCCGGTGTTGGCCGCAGTCACGGTATAAGTTTCAGTAGCTGAAATCACAGTCGGTGTTCCCGAGATCACACCCGTCGATGTGTTGAACGAGAGCCCCGCAGGCAGACCAGGCAAAATCGAGTACGACGAAACGTTTCCGGTAACGGATGGCGACAGCGGCGTAATAGCCGTTCCTACGGTGAAGGTGTTCGGCGAGTTGTAAGAAAGGGCTACCGGAGCCGCGTCGTTCACGGTAATCACAACCCCGAAGGTGGTCGATCCTCCGGTGTTGTTCGCAGTCACGGTATAAGTCGCAGTTGCAGTCACGGCAGTCGGCGTACCTGAGATCACACCCGTCGATGTGTTGAACGACAGTCCCGCAGGCAGGTTCGGCGAAATCGAATAGGCCGAGACGCTTCCCGTCACGGTTGGCGACAGCGGCGTGATGGCCGTTCCGATAGTGAAGGTGTTTGGCGAGTTGTACGAAAGTGCAACCGGAGCCGCATCGTTCACGGTAATCACAACACCGAATGTGGTCGAGCCTCCAGTGTTGGTCGCAGTCACGGTATAAGTTTCAGTAGCTGAAATCGAAGTCGGCGTTCCTGAGATCACACCCGTTGACGTGTTAAATGAAAGCCCCGCAGGCAGGTTCGGCGAAATCGAATAGGACGAAACGCTTCCCGTCACGGTTGGCGAAAGTGGCACAATTGCCGTTCCGACAGTGAAGGTGTTTGGCGAGTTGTATGAAAGTGCAACCGGCGCGGCGTCGTTCACGGTAATCACAACCCCGAAAGTGGTCGATCCCCCCGTATTGGTGGCAGTCACGGTATATGTTTCAGTCGAGGTGACGAAAGTCGGTGTTCCCGAAATCACGCCCGTCGATGAGTTGAATGAAAGCCCTGCTGGCAAGTTCGGAGAAATCGAGTAGGACGAGACACTTCCTGTCACGGTTGGCGAAAGTGGCACAATTGCCGTTCCGACGGTGAAAGTGTTCGGCGAGTTGTAAGAAAGTGCAACCGGCGCCGCGTCATTCACGGTAATCACAACCCCGAATGTGGTCGATCCTCCCGTATTAGTGGCCGTTACGATATAAGTTTCGGTCGAGGTAACGGCAGTCGGTGTTCCCGAGATGACGCCCGTAGATGTGTTGAACGAGAGTCCGGCAGGCAAAGTAGGTGAAATCGAATAAGACGAAACGCTTCCCGTCACGGTTGGCGAAAGCGGGCTGATGGCC
>JAEWCF010000016.1 GCA_023390775.1 Bacteroidota bacterium
CATAGATCGTCTGGCTCTGGGTGATCGGCACGTTGATGTCGATCGGGCCCACTCCGCCGCTCTGGCTGAAGTAACCTCCAACGGCAAGCGGGGTCAGGGTATAGCTGTCGCAAACCTCGACATCGGCAGGGGCCGTGATCGATAGCGTTCCGATGGTCACCACAAAGCTGGCCTCGGCCACACAGTTTGGCGTTGTGCCGCTCTGGGCGTAAACGTAAACCGTCGTACCATCGGTACAGATCTGGTCACCCGCATTCCACTGGGTGCCCGTGCCGCCCGGCCCGCTGAAGTAATTGCCTACGGTAAGCGCCGGCAAGGTATAGCAGTTACAGGCCGTGACATTTGTCACAGGTGCCAATACGGGAACCGGAATGACATCCACAATAAAGCTGTCTTCGGCCGTGCAGGTCCCGTCATTGTAGAATACATAAACCGTTTGCGATGTAATGATCGCATCACCCACGTTCAATGGCCCTACTCCGCCGCTCTGGCTAAAGTATGCGCCCTGTCCGATAATGGCCGGAAGTATGTATTCTCCGCAAACCGTCTGGTCACCCGGCGTGGTTACTGTCAGCGTTCCGATGGTCACCACAAAGCTAGCCTCTGCCGTACAGTTCGGCGTGGTGCCGGTCTGTGCGTAGATGTAGACCGTCGTACCATCGGTACAGATCTGGTCGCCCGCATTCCACTGGGTTCCGGTTCCGCCCGGGCCGCTGAAGTAGTTACCTACCGCAAGAGTTGGAAGCGTATAGCAGTTGCATGCCGTCACATCGCTTACAGGGTCGATAACCGGGGTGCCGATAATATCGACGACAAAGCTGTCTTCATCCGTACAGGTTCCGTTGTCCGCGAAAAGGTAAACGGTCATGTCCGATGTAATCACATCACCGGCGAACATTGGCGTGCCTTGCCCACCGGCCTGCGTGAAGTAGTTTCCGACCGCAAGCGGAAGAAGTTCATACGAATCACAAACCAGTTGATCGCCCGGATTTTCGATTTCAGGGCCCGGGATGACATCGACTTCCACACTATCCGTAGCCTCGCAGCCCTGATATTGCACCGTGACTTGGTAAATACCGTCGCCGGTCACCGTAATGGTAGGCGTTGTGTCAGGTAATGGCTGGCCGTTGAGGGTCCAGGCATAAACTGCATCCGGCAGGTTGAAATTGATCGGGGTAACGGAAATGGTCGATTCGGCGCCGCTGCAGATCGTATAATCTTCAGGTAGCGTAAACTGCGGAGTGAGGTCTTGCAGAATCAGCTGGAAGCTGGTTACCGTATGGCATCCGCCCAAACTCGCCTCCACGCGAACATAGATTGTCTGCGGGTTCGAAATATTGGTATAGGCTGTAGGGACCGAAATGGCGTTCACTTCGTTCTCGGCGTCGGCAGCGGTAAGGTAATACGTAAGAGTATAACCGCTTCCGAGATTTTGCAGGATCGAAGCTTCGTTGTCTGTCAGGTCAAACGTTCCCGTCTGCAAGGCGCTGCACTGGAACAGGTCATTGGCCGGGCCGGCTTGGATGGGTTCATACACCTCGACGATAATGGTATCGCTGCCGACGCATGTCGTACCGATATAATTTACCTCAATAGTGTAGGATCCTTCCTCCGAAACCGTGAGGTCAGGACCAGTTGCACCATCGATCTCGACTCCGTTCTGCAACCACTGGATATCATAAATTGCAGGGTCGAGGCCCGACGCAATCACGGTCGAACCGCCAGGGCAGATCGCATTTCCAGTTTCCTCCAAAAGGTTTTCACCCAAATCCACGTTGCCCAAACCGAAGCTTCCTCCTTCAAGGAATACCGCAGAGTCAAAAGCCGTATCGCTAAAGTCGGCGATGGCGAGCTTGATGTGGTAAGGCTGTCCCGGCTGAACGGTTGCGCTTGCAGTCAACGGAACGGTAAGCCCGTTGTAGTTGGTAGGCGCGCCCAGCGGGTTCAGACCTTCGGGCAGGAGGTAGAAATCACCAAAGTATTCAGGGTTTACTGAAGGACAACCGCCATTGAAAGCATTGTCCCTTACGGTAAATACCGAAATCGGGGTCGTCGTATTCGGAACGATTGCCAGGTTGGTCGTGGTGCCCGCGTTGATGTCGGTCAAAAGGAACGCGAAAACGTCGGAGAAGCCACACTGGAACACACCGTATTCTTCCGATGCAAAGATGAAATTAAAGCTGATCTGGTCAATCAACGGGATAAAGTCGAACTCAAGCAATGTCGCGTTATTCAGGTTGCCCGTAATGCCCTGCGCAGCTAGGACCGCGGTCAGGTCGGCGTCTCCCGGCCATGCTCCGAATCCATCGCTAAGGGTCACCGTGTTTGGACCGGGTGCGCTGTTGGCGTCTCCGGTGGTCAGCACGATACCGTTCTCAAACGGGAATGATGAACCGTTGCGCTCAAAATATCCGATACCATTATCAGGGGTACCAAAATCAATACCCGTCGATGAGGTCACATTGGTTACCGACGCGCATGTCGTGTTCAAAAGCACGTCTTCAATGAGCTGCTGGTTGGTGTACTGTGTCGTGTTGGACGTAATTGGCGGCGGAATGGTACCGATACATATTGTAAACGATGAAGTCTGGTTGGGTGTCGCGGTCCATGTATAGACCTGGACATAATACGTCTGTCCGGCAGTCAGCCCATTGGCAATGCTCGTATTGTCATCACTGCAGTACAATTGGGTAAGGTTTCCGCATTCGCCCGAATAAACCACATGGAACAGGTCGGCGGTAGAGCCCGTAACATCGTTCAGGCTGACGGTGTGAATGGTGCCTTCGGCCGTAAACTGGAACCAGACATCGTCGTCCGGTGTTCCGAAACAGGTGTTGGCCTGGTTGGAAGGCGTGGCTCCCGTTACGGTTCCGTTTGCGAACTCGACACACTGCTGATCAGGATTGACGCCGACCACGGTTGCGGTCGCACATTCGTCATTTGTAATCAATGTTGCGAATTGAACAGGACCGGCCCAATTTGAAATATCGTTTGCGGCGCAGATGGCCCGTACGTAAAACACATATTGTGTTCCCGATGTCAGGTTGGTCGCGAGATATGGGTTTGTGGCAGGTATGCCAGGCGTCGCGAGTGTTGGCGGCGGTGAACCTGCCGGCAGGATGATGACTTCCCACGCGGTCGCGCTGGCAGCTTCAACCCAGCTCAGCAACGCCGTCGTTTCGGTGACCTGAGTGGCGGTCAGCTGCACGGGTTTTGGACAGGTTGCGGGAATACAGTTGACCGTTGCCGAATAAAGCTCGGTACCCTGCAGGTTTTGCCCCGGTGAATGTGTGAACAGGACATCGCCCGTCTGGACATTGACTACCTGGATGCCGACCTCGTTCGCGAAAGCACCGCCGGTATTCCAGAAAAGTTCAAAAGGAATCCCATTACAGAGTTCCAGGGTGACGGTAACCGGGTTGGTGTCGTCGGAAAAATCAGGGCCCTCAAGCGTCGCCACTGTAATTCCGTTTTGCGAAACGGTCATGGTATTGCCATTCCAAGAGTCGCCAAATGAATCCACCATTACGAATGAGTACTCGCAAAGGTTGCTCGGTAAACAGATCAGTGTACTGAATGCCGCGCCGTTGCTCCAGAAACTGCTGTCGGTATCAGAACAAACAGTCCTTGCATAGGCCACATATTGCGTCGCCGGATCGAGCCCCGTAAATAAATAAGGGTTGGTGGTAACCGTGGTGAATCCGGTTGTGCCAGGGCCCGGTGGAGGCGATGTTGCTGGAAGCACAATGATCTGCCAGGTTGTTCCCGGCGGAGTATTCTTTTCGGTCCAGCTCACCAGTACCCAATCAAGCCCGATATTTGAAACCGTCACATTGGTAGGTTTCAAACAGGTTGGCGGCGTACACTCAGTGGTGCTGGTGTACAGTGTCGTGCCTTGTGAGCCGCTTCCGGGAGCAAGTGTATAGACTACTTCCCCAAGGAAACTGGTAATCGATACGCCCACTTCATTGGCGAAGAAGCCTCCATTATTCCAGAACAGTGAGAAAGCAAGGCCGTTACAAAGCGGCACCTGAACCGTCACCGGCCCTGATCCTGTCGTAAAGTTCGTACCCAAAGTGGCGACAACAATGCCGTTTTGGATCACGCTCATCGTATTCCCGTTCCAGCCGTCGCCAAATGTATCGGTAAGGGTAAAGGTGTATACGCACTGTTCCGACACGGGGCAGATCGTGGTGTTGAAAGGCAGCACGTCGCTCCAGGCGCTTGTGTTGGTTGCCGAGCAGACTGCGCGGATATAGAAGTCATAAGCAGTACCCGATGTCAATCCCGTGAGGGTAAACGGGTTTGTCGGCGCGGCGGTCCATCCGGTCTCGGTTGGTGAAGGTGCCGGCGAGCCTGTAGGAACCGCGATTACCTGCCAGGCCGTTTCGGTACCTCCCGGCGTCCAGGCAAACGTTGCTTCGGTTTGGGAGATATTGGATACTGAAATGTTGGTCGGGGCAAGACAGGCCGGCTCGTCGCAATTCATCATCGCCTCGAACAATTGGCTGTTTTGGGTTCCCTCTCCCGGATCCTTTACAAAGATGACCTGGTCAAAGTTATTTACGATCTGGATGCCGACCTCGTTGGCAAACGCCCCTCCCGAATTCCAGAAAAGCGAAAACGGAATGCCGTCGCATAGCGCAACCGGAATTGTAATAGGCCCGACACCGGTAGTGAATGTTGGCCCGAGGGTCGCCACGACAATTCCGTTTTGGATGACGCTCATCGTGTTGCCGTTCCAGCCGTCACCAAATGAATCCGTAAGGATAAATTCATAGGTACAGGCATCGGCCGGAGGGCAGATCGTCGTATTGAAGTTCAACGGACCGCCCCAGGCGCTGATGGTGCCTTCCGGGCAAATTCCGCGGATATAGAAATCGTAAGAAGTTCCTGCTGTCAGTCCCGTCAACACGAACGGGTTGGTTGGCGCTGCAGTCCAACCGGTGGTTCCCGATGTTGGCGCGGGCGAACCAGCCGGAAGCGCGATCACCTGCCACTGGGTTTCGAGCCCGCCCGGAGTCCAGGCAAAACTGGCAGAAGTCTGGGTGATCGAAGACACCGTCACGTTTGTCGGCGGAAGGCATGCCGGGTTGACGCAATCCACGACACCATTATAAAGAACCGTATTCTGTGTTCCCGATCCCGGTTCGTAATTGAAAATGGTCTGTCCGAACGAGTTGACGATCGAAACGCCAACCTCGCCGGCAAATGCACCACCCGAATTCCAGAATAATTGGAAATCGCCGTCGCACAACGGGACGCTGACGGTTACCGGGCCGCTTCCCGTGGTAAACGTGGAACCGATCGTGGCAACGGTAACACCGCCCTGGATCACATTCATCGTGTTGCCGTTCCAGCCGTCGCCGAACGTATCGGTCATGACAAACTGGTAATTACAACCCACCGAACATGTCGTCGTATTGAAAACGTACGGGCCGGCCCATGGGCTGAAGGTTCCGTCTCCACAATCGGCACGGACCCAGTATTGGTACTGGCCGAGCGCAAGGGGAGCGCCTGTTGAAAGGGTATTGACGCTGACCCCGGTATTGTCGGTAACCGTGGTGCCGGAACCGGCCGGAATCGGGTCGCCCGCATTTTGGACCACGTACTCCCAGGAAGTGGCTCCTCCGGGGTTGCCCCATGAAAGTTCGGCGCTGTAGACACCTCCCGTTTCACCGGTACCCACCGCCGAAAGGTTGTTCGGCGGCGCACAGTTCAGGGTCTGGATCACGAGGGTATATCCCACGGTCTGTGGAAATCCATCGGTTGAGACCACAATAATATACTGCGTCCCTGCCGTGACGTTCAAACTTGCGATCTCGCGGATGGTTCCGCCATCATTGGAAACGCCTGCGAGACAGGAAACACCCACGTTGGCACAGCCTTCATAAACAAACAATCCCGAAGACGTCCCGGTTGGGGTCATCGTGATGCTGATAGCGCCTGATTCGGTAGGTGTATAGGAGTAGAACACGTCGTTCCCCTGCATGAAATTTCCGCCGCTTCCGCATGGCGCGGGAACATCGGTGGTATCGCCATAAGCAGCCGTGTTGTCGGTGGTGCTATACGGAGTATTGGGAACGATGATAGGCGAGGCGCAGGAAAGCCCCGGCGTCTGCGTGGTAAAGGTAAACGGTCCTACCCATTCGCTGGTGATCGCATCGGGACAAACGGCCCTGATGTAGAAATCATACGCGGTTGACGGGGTAAAAGGGGTACCGCCGGGCAAAGTGGTGGTCGCCAGGTACGGGTTTGACGTAACGATGGTACCGGTACCGGTCGGCTCCGTGGTGGAAGGCACGATTTCGATTTCCCATTGCGTTGCACCGCTCGGGTTGGCCCAGCTAAGCGAGGCCGATGTTTGGGTGATCAGCCCTGCCGACAGGCCGGTAGGGTCGACGCATTTCACGGCAATTTTTACAAGGTCAACCAGCCAGCGGTCTCCGTTGAGCGCGGTTCCCACCTGGTTGTATTCCATTACAAAAGCAATGTGGACCGATTGCCCTGCATAAGCATTCAAGTCCACAACTTTTTCTTCGTACACATTAAAAATTTCTGTCAGCTGGTCTTCGCTCCATTGCTGGATGACCGTATAGGCCGAGGGATCATTTTGCGGCGAGGTTGCCGGCGCGACCATGATCTTGTAGACCGTCCCCAGATCGCCGTTGATGGTGGTCCTGGTCCAGAACCTCAACTGGCCGTTCGTGGGAACCGTTACCGACGGCGTTGCCAGATAGTCCCGCGAGGTGTTGCCGTTGCCTATATTTTCGCGGTTCATAAAGGCGGCACGCGTACCTTCGAAAACCGTGGGCGGCGTGGTTACCGCGGTGTTGACATTCCAGCTTTGGCCAAGGCCGACGCCGTTATCAAAAACACCCCAGATACCGGAGTCAAGGACCCATGTATCGGATGAGAGATCGGGTACCGTAGTACCTTCAAACCCCTCTTGCAGGATCACCTGCGATTGACCCGCAAATGAAAATAAAAGCAGGAGCAACAGAGTAATTTTTCTCATAAATGAAAACGTTTAATAATGAATGTGTTGTGGTATAGGTTTGTAGGGGATTCCAAATTTAACGAAATTTCTGAAAGAAATGTAAAAATTTTAAAGTATCGACGAGGGACGTTATTCTGTCGTTTATCTACATTTGCAATCATGCCCGAACCGATAAAAAAATCGCTCCCTCCCGGCAAAAAAATCTACTTTGCCTCCGACCAGCATTTGGGCGCACCCACCATGGCGTCAAGCCTGCCGAGGGAAAAGAAGTTCGTTGCCTGGCTGGACGAGGTCAAAGCCGATGCCTCCACCATTTTTCTTCTGGGCGATCTGTTTGACTTTTGGTTCGAATACAAGACGGTGGTCCCAAAAGGTTTTGTGCGCGTTCTGGGGAAGCTTGCGGAACTTCGGGACGCGGGTATCGACATTGTATTTTTTGTAGGAAATCACGATTTGTGGATGGAAGGTTACTTTGAACAGGAATTGCAGATTCCGGTCCATCACGCCCCCCTCAAATACGAAATCATGGGGAAAAATTTCCTGATCGGGCACGGCGACGGCCTCGGTCCGGGCGACAAGGGATACAAGAGGATGAAAAAAATTTTCCGGGCACCCGCTTCCAAATGGATGTACCGCTGGCTACATCCGGATATCGGAGTGCGGATTGCGCAGTACATGTCGGTGAAAAACAAATTGATCTCGGGCGATGCCGATGTGCGTTTCCTGGGCGAGGAAAACGAATGGCTCGTGCAGTATGCGAAACGAAAACTGGAAAAGGAGCATTTCGACTACTTTATATTTGGCCATCGCCACCTCCCCATGGATATCAAGGTGGGGAAAAGTTCGCGTTACGTCAATCTGGGCGATTGGATCGGATACTTTACCTACGGCGTGTTTGACCACGACGGTTTTAGGTTGCTTGAATATCCGTCGAATTCCGCCGCCAAACTTGCTAACAAGGATTAATGTCCCGAACCTTCAACTGCAGCGTCACGTTTCCGTTCCACTCGTTTTCGTCCACGGTGAATACCACATCGACCGGCTTGGATCCCGTCACTAATTCAAGTTTCTTTCCCAATCCGAAACCGACCGCCCCAAATGCCGTATTGCCTTGCCGCAGATACATCTTCAGATGGCAACCGTCGTGGCCGATCGCCTTGGCAAATCCGCTGTCGCGAACATTGCGCGCAAGGAAGACCGGCGACATGTTTCCGGGCCCGAAAGGCTCGAACTGTTTGAGCAACCGATAGAATTTAGGGGTAATCGACGCCAATTCCAACTCGCAATCGACCGTGATCTCGGGAGTGCGCAACTCTTCGGGCATCGTCCGCCGGACCACTTGCTCGAAAGCCTCCTTGAATTCCGGGAATTTCTCCTCAAGCACGGTCATTCCCGCCGCATACATGTGGCCGCCAAATTGTTCCAGGTGCCCCGAACAGGCCTCGAGCGCGTTGTAAATATCGTAATCCTTTACCGAGCGAGCGCTCGCCGCCAGTTTGTCGCCGCTTTTGGTAAACACCAGCGTGGGCCGGTAGTAGGTCTCGGTGAGCCTGGAAGCTACGATGCCGATCACGCCCTTGTGCCACGATTCGTGATAGACCACGGTGGTATAGCGGTCGGTTTCACCGTTTTCAACAATCTGTGACAATGCCTCCTCGGTAATTTCGCGATCGAGGTTTTTCCGCTCGGAATTGTTGATTTCAATGGCCTTCGCAAGTTGCTCCGCGCGTGCAGCGTCGGTCTCGTTGAGCAGTTCCACAGCATAATTCCCGTGCTTGATACGCCCCGCGGCGTTGATCCGGGGCGCGATGCCAAAAACAACGTCGCTGATATCCATATCCGATTTTTTGCGGTAGGCCGCCAACGCCGCTATCCCGGGACGTGGGGATTTATTGATGACCTCCAGCCCGAATTTCGCCAGCACCCTGTTCTCCCCCGTGATCGGGACGATGTCGGCGGCAATGGCCGTGGCGACGAGATCGAGGTACGGCACAAGCTCGTCGATGCCCTGCCCCCGCCTGGACGCCAATGCCTGGACCAGTTTGAACCCCACGCCGCATCCGCAAAGTTCATCATAGGGATAAGTGCAATCATTTCGTTTGGGATCCAGAACCGCAACGGCCCGCGGCAAAGAATCGCCGGGACGGTGGTGGTCGCAAATGATGAAATCGATTCCCCTGGCCCTGGCGTACTCCACATGATCGACGGATTTGACCCCGCAATCCAGGGCAATGATCAGCGTGAGGCCGTTGTCATGCGCATAATCAATTCCGGCATAGGACACGCCGTACCCTTCGGAATAGCGATCCGGTATATAGGTGTCGACCAGCTCGTGAAAAGTGCGCAGGTAGGTGGAGACCAACGCCACCGAAGTCGTCCCGTCCACATCATAATCGCCAAAAACCAATATCCTTTCGGAGTTTTTGACCGCCGTTTCAATACGGGCAACCGCCACTTCCATATCCTTCATCAAGAAGGGATCGTTAAGGTGCGACAGAGTGGGCCTGAAGAATTCGCGCGCCTTTTCAAAATCGGTGATGCCGCGTTGGACCAAAAGCCCCGCGATGCAGCGGTCGACATTGAGTTCGGCAGCCAGCTTTTCGCACAGGGCCTCGTCGGGTTTGGGTTTTATGGTCTGTCGTATGGTCATCGGCGTAAAATTACTTCAAAATAATCTCGCCCATTACGGAAAAACCGTCGTCAAAAAATTATTCTTTTGCATAAAAACACATATGAAAATCCAGGGACAGATCGTCGACATCGAAAACCGACGGATTTATGCGGGCGAAATCGAAGTATCGGGCCAAATCATCGCTTCCATCCGGGAAATTGAGCAGGCTCCGTCGCATTTCATCATTCCCGGTTTCGTGGACGCTCATGTGCACATCGAGAGCTCGATGCTTGTACCTTCGGAATTCGCACGGCTGGCCGTCCTGCACGGTACGGTTGCCACGGTTTCGGACCCGCATGAAATCGCCAATGTTCTCGGAACCGAAGGCGTTCGCTTTATGATCGAAAACGCGAAAAAAGTCCCGTTCAAGTTTCACTTTGGAGCCCCGTCATGTGTTCCGGCAACGGCATTCGAAGCGGCCGGAGCGACGATCGGTGCCGACGGGATCGAAGCCCTGATGGCCGACCCCGACATTTTCTACCTCGCCGAAATGATGAATTATCCCGGCGCCATCGCGCGCGACCCCGAGATCATGGCCAAGATCGCATCGGCACAAAAGCACGGCAAACCGGTGGATGGTCATGCGCCCGGCGTGCGCGGCGAACAGTTGAAAAAGTATATAGGTGCAGGAATAACGACCGACCACGAATGCTTCACGGCTGACGAGGCACTCGAAAAGCTTTCTCTCGGGATGAAGGTCATCATCCGTGAGGGCAGCGCCGCCAAGAATTTTGACGCGCTCGCGCCGCTTATCGATGAGCACTATGATAGGATGATGTTTTGTTCCGATGACAAGCACCCGGACGATCTCGCCGTCAGCCACATCAACGCCCTTTGCGCGCGTGCAGTCGGGCTTGGCCTCGATGTCTTCAAGGTCCTGCAGGTTGCGTGCGTCAATCCAGTGAACCACTACAAACTTAAAAATGGCCTGCTGAAGCCCGCCGATCCGGCCGATTTTGCGATTGTCGAAGACTTGCGCTCTTTCAGGGTCATCGAAACCTATATCGACGGACAGTGCGTTGCGCGCGACAAAACTTCGCTTATCGACCCCGTGCCGTTCGCAAAACCGAATTATTTTGCCATTTCACCCAAGCGCCCCAAGGACTTCGAGATTCACGCATCGGGACAAAAAATCCGGGTAATCGAAGCACGTGACGGCCAACTGATCACCGGCGAACTCCACGAAAAGTTGAGCAATACCGACGGTAAACTCCAGGCTGACATTTCATCCGATATCCTCAAAATCACCGTGGTAAACCGCTATTTCGATGCGCCTCCGGCAATCGCGTTCATCAGGAACTTTGGCTTGAAGCGTGGGGCCATCGCATCCTCGGTCGCGCATGATTCGCACAACATCATCGCGGTCGGGACTTCGGACGATGAAATTTGCGCGGCCGTCAACCTGTTAATCGAAAACAAGGGCGGAATCTGCGCCATCGACGGTCCCCTGCAGAAAGTACTTCCCCTGCCGGTTGCAGGAATCATCAGCGAACTCGACGGATGGGAGACGGGCCGGCGTTATCAGGAGATCGACGCGATGGCCAAGCAATTGGGGAGCAACCTGCACGCCCCTTTCATGACGCTCTCCTTCATGGCATTGCTTGTGATCCCGGATTTGAAGCTGAGCGACAAGGGCCTGTTTAGCGGCAGTGCATTTACCTTTGTTCCGCTGGAGGCGTAGTCATTTTCCCGGTTTGCCCGCCACGGTCATGACGATTTCGCCCTTGACCGTTTTCTCCGAAAAGTGCTTTTGCAGCTCTTCCATCGTGCCGCGTGCGTTCTCCTCGTGAAGTTTGGAAATTTCGCGCGAAACGCACCCCTGGCGGTCCGCCCCGAAATATTGGGAGAAGTCGGCGATCGTTTTCAACAATTTATGCGGCGATACGTAGAAAATCATGGTCCGGCGCTCCTCCCGAAGTAATTCGAGGCGTGTCTGCCGGCCCTTTTTATCGGGGAGAAAACCTTCAAAAACAAACCGGTCGCTGGGAAGCCCGCTGTTGACCAGCGCCGGCACAAATGCGGTCGCGCCCGGCAGGCATTCGACCGGAATGCCGTTCTCGACACAGGTTCGGGTAAGCAGGAAACCGGGATCGGAAATGGACGGTGTGCCGGCATCCGAAATCATCGCTACCGTTTCCCCCGACTTTAGTTTGGAGATAATAAATTCAACAGTCTTGTGCTCGTTGTGCATGTGATGGCTCGACATCCGGGTCTGGATCTCGAAATGCTTCAGCAATTTGCCACTCGTGCGCGTGTCTTCGGCGAGGATCAGGTCGGCTTCCTTCAATATCCGGATCGCCCGCAGGGTAATGTCTTCGAGATTCCCGACGGGAGTCGGCACGAGATAGAGCTTGCCGGTCATCGCATCCGAAATTTACTTCCGCAATCGGCCACGATCAGGTAAATTTCTTTTCCACCACTTCCATGAATCGCGCGGCATATTCATCCTTCCCAGCCCAGTTGTTGTAATCGGGCTTTACCATGTTTTCAATGAAATCGGCCGCCTCCTCGTAAGTATTGAAGGTGATGAGTTGCGACAGGACCCGGTTGTAATCCTCGTTGCTATTGCCAAAAAGGTGTTGGACGAAAGCGATCCTGTCATTGAGCCCAACGGTAATGCCTTTGGAAAGCCGGTCATTGAGCGAGACGGCCCGGTCTCCAATTTCGGAATTGCTCATTTTGTAAACAGGGACCTTGTCCTCGGGGCGGGAAAGCGGGATGACCTCAGGCTTGGGCGGAACATGCGAAGCCGCTTCGCGCGCCAGTTCTTCGGGTTTTACGAACACGGGATCTTTGTAACCCGTACCCAGAAGGTCTTCAAATGCGAGCGGTTTGGCCGGGGACGCCTCGGGGGCAGCGGGTTTGATATCCTCTTTCCTGTCAAATGAAAATTCAAAAGCGGGCTTGAAAAGTTCGTCCTCGAGGCTGGGCTTGGACGGCGGCTGTGATTCCGCGACGATTTGATCGGCCGAAGGTGCGTCGTTCAGGTGCGCGACCGTTTCGACGGCCTCGAGCTTCTCAGGTTCCTTGACCTCCGGCTCCCTGATTTCGGGAGCTTCGGGTTCCGGGCCCGGCGCCGGGTCTTCCTCAGGTTGATCTGCCGGCTCGTCCTGCGGTTTTTCTTCGGGTTTTTCAGACGGCTTTTCCTCGGGCGCACCATCCACCGCGGTTTCGGATTTTGCAGTGACTTCAAGAGTCTCTTCAGGAGAAACTTCCCCAGCTCCCTTATCGGCGAAAGCCTGCTCAACGATCTCCTCGGCTTCGGCACGCCCAATGGTTGGCCGCACGTCACCCAGATGCTCTTCCACAAAGCGCAATACCGAAAGTTTTTCCAGCAAAACCGAAGTCTCGCGATGGAGCTGGTCCAGGTCACGGCGGTTCTTCAA
>JAEWCF010000052.1 GCA_023390775.1 Bacteroidota bacterium
ACGTACCCCTCGGCGGCTGCATAGATATTGAAGCCTTCCTTTTGCTGGGTCCGGAAGTCGAGCCCCGCGTGGAAGTGATTGGAACGGAGTTCGCCAAAATTTCCCGAAAGCTGAAGCGGGATGTCCAGCGGCGGCCGAAAATAATCCTTGGGATAAACCTGTGCCGAAAGGGGCGCATAGAGGAAAAGTAGGGCGGCAAGTAACCTCATATCGATCGTTTTTGCTAATATAAAAAATGACGCCAACCTAAAGGTGCGGTTTTACCACCTAAAACGCACAACAAGGAAAAAATTATCGCAACACACTGATTCTCCACGACAAAAAAAGGGTTAAAAAATTGTTATATTCCCAAGTAATACTAACTTTGTAAGATTAAGCAATGTGAGGCGCCGATGAGCGAATTAAGACCAGTTATCGACTCCCTTGAAGGCCGGATCACCAAACTTCTTGCGCGGGTAACCGAGCTTGAGGCCAGGAATCAGGAACTTGGAAAGGAGTTGGGGAATTCGGTTTCGATCATCGGAAAACAGCAGGAGGAGATCAGGAATTTAAAGAGTTCTGTCGATTCGCTGAAGGCCGCAAACGCATTGCTGGGCAGCGAAGAAAATAAAAGGGATACCAAGCTAAAGATAAATTCACTGATCCGCGAAATCGATTACTGCATCGCGCAACTTGCCGATTGATGGGAGAAAAACTCAGGATAAAGCTTTCCATTGCCGACCGGGTCTATCCCCTGACGGTCGATCCCTCGCAGGAGGAGGGATTGCGGAGTGCGTCGCGCAAGATCGATGCGATGATCAAGCAGTTCGAGGAAAATTACGCCGTGCGCGACAAACAGGATGTCCTGGCCATGTGCGCATTGCAGTTTGCCTCGCAACTTGAGCAAAAGCAGATCGACAGCGTTTCCATCGACCAGGAATCGGTGGAGAGGCTACGCCGGATCAATGAAATGCTGGCCGAGCATCTCGAAAAATAAAACGTTCTTTTACAGCAACTAAGATACTGCCCGCATTAGTTCTTATTTGATAAACTCAACACTAACAATGTGAAATGGGTGAATCGCCGCTGCTAAAGCATGCTGCCTTGTCGCAGAAGCTTGATACAGCGCGTTAGCTCAAAACTTGTCTTCACGAGTTTACTAAATCTTTCTAATGTGGGCTTTTTTTATTTTAACCTAAAAACAAAATGGACAGTAATCTACTCGTAATCATTATGGGTATCGTTGGGCTCGCAGTGGGCTTCGGTATCGCAAAATTCATAGAAAAAAGCAATGTTTCCAATTTGCTGCGCAATGCCAAAAAGGAGGCCGCAGCCATCCTGAAGGACGCCGGGCTCGAAGCCGAAAACCTGAAAAAGGACAAGATCCTCCAGGCCAAGGAAAAATTTATTGAACTTAAGGCTGAGCACGAACAGGTCGTACTGGCGCGCGAGAAAAAGGTTGCCGAGATCGAGAAGCGCGTACGGGACAAGGAATCCCAGGTGTCGGGTGAACTCGCGAAGGCCAAGCGCATCAACGACGAATTCGAGGCAAAGACCGCGGAATACAATGCAAAGATCGAGGTGCTGGACCGCAAAACGCAGGAGGTCGAGCGCATGCACAAGAGCCAGCTGGAACAGCTCGAGGTGATTTCCGGGCTTTCATCGGACGACGCGCGCGAACAACTGATCGAGGGGCTCAAGGCCGAGGCCCGCACCAAGGCAATGTCGCATATCCAGGACACTATCGAGGAAGCGAAGCTGACCGCGCAACAGGAGGCGAAGAAAATCATCATCAACACCATTCAGCGTGTCGGCACCGAGGAGGCCGTCGAGAACTGCGTATCGGTGTTCAACATCGAATCGGACGACGTGAAGGGCCGTATCATTGGCCGCGAAGGCCGGAACATCCGGGCACTTGAGGCCGCAACGGGCGTGGAAATCATCGTCGACGACACTCCGGAAGCCATCATCCTCTCGTGTTTCGATCCCGTCCGGCGCGAGATCGCAAGGCTATCGCTGCACAAACTGGTCACCGATGGCCGCATCCACCCGGCGCGCATTGAGGAAGTCGTTGCCAAGACCGCGAAACAGATCGAGGACGAAATCATCGACGTGGGCAAGCGCACGGTCATCGACCTTGGGATCCACGGGCTCCATCCCGAACTCATCCGCGTGGTGGGCCGCATGAAGTACCGCTCATCATACGGGCAGAACTTGTTGCAACACTCGCGCGAGGTGGCGAAACTCTGCGGCATCATGGCCGCCGAACTCGGGCTCAATGTAAAGCTCGCCAAACGCGCGGGGCTCTTGCACGATATCGGGAAAGTCCCTGAAACCGAGAGCGACCTTCCGCACGCGCTTCTGGGTATGCAATGGGCCGAGAAATACGGCGAGAAAGAGGAAGTGTGCAACGCCATCGGAGCGCACCACGACGAAATCGAAATGAAGTCGCTTCTCTCCCCGATCATCCAGGTTTGTGATGCGATCTCGGGCGCAAGGCCGGGCGCACGCCGCCAGGTACTGGATTCTTACATCCAGCGCCTCAAGGACCTTGAGGATATCGCATTCGGGTTCAGCGGGGTCAAGAACGCCTATGCCATCCAGGCCGGCCGCGAACTCCGCGTGATCGTTGAAAGCGAGAAGGTAAGCGACGAGAAGGCCGCAAGCCTGTCATTCGAGATCTCCCAGAAGATCCAGACCGAGATGACCTACCCCGGACAGGTGAAGATTACCGTGATAAGGGAGACGAGGGCTGTAAATATTGCTAAATAGCATTTTTTTTGATGTAAGAAAGGCTGCCAAATGGCAGCCTTTTTTTATGATCTTTGGCCTGCGGTGCTGGTTGGCCTACGGCGTGTTCTTTTTTCAGGGAAAAAAAAGAACCAAAAAATCCCGGGGCGACGGCGGAACCCTGCTAAAAATCCAAAGACTTCCACGGTGAAATCTCGCGAAACTCGCACGCTACGCGGTGCTCAAACACGCGGATTTCTGACCGCTGCAGTCCTTGATTTTTAACGCAGGAACCCACAAGCCGCGGAGCTGCCGTTCATCCAAAATACACATTGCCCAAACGTAAGCGTCATGCTCAAATAGTTCAGGTGCAGGAAAATCACCCGGGCTACACGCGGCCGCTCCGGCGGCTTCTGGGAAAACCGTAGATTTCGAGGAAGTGGCGCAGCGCAGGCCTTTGTAAGCGCCCGTAAAGACGAGACCAAGGGGCGAGCGGCTCAGGGCGCGTGGCGGCGCCGCGACGTAGAAATCAAGGTTTGGATAGAGCCGCTAAGGCATTTTTGCTTCTTTTGTTGCCAGACAAAAGAAGGCGCGGCGATGCAAAAGAACATTAAATAAAATGCGGCGCCGCAGGCGCCGCCCAACTACCGTCGGAAGACAAAACATAATTTCGGCCCCGCGCCTAGCGTGAGCGATGGTAGCGGCATCCTTTTGCGCACCCGCAGGGAAGCAAAAGATACAGCATTTGAGATTAAGAGGAGGAAGTCCAGTGGACTTCAGGTACGCGTGAGCGGTTGAGGCGACATCCTTTTGTGAGGGACGAACAAAAGATATAGCCGAAGACGCGACGGCGCCCGGCTTTCCGGCACCACAATTTAAAATTTAAAATTTATAATTTATAATCCGCAGCTGCGCCGTCACGCCCTAATTCAAAAAAATCCGGTTGATTTGCTCCTCACCCATTGGTTTGAGGTAATAATCCACGACCTCTTCGCAGTAATCGCGAGCGCGGTCGCGATCGGCAATATTGTCGGAGGAGCTCACGAGGTAAATTTCGGGGATGCGGTTGATCTGCGGCTTGATCACACGGAACTCGTCCAGGAACTGCCATCCGTCCAGGACGGGCATGTTGATGTCCAGAAGGATGATGTCCGGAAACGATTCGCCGGTGCCGATCTTGTTTCGCAACCTCTGGATGGCGTCGAATCCGTTTTCAAAAAAAACGAGCTCAACATTGGGATTTTGCTTGGCCAACAACTTGCGGATGATAAAATGGAATATTTTGTCATCGTCCACAATAAAGACTTTCTTCACTTCCATCAGGTACTTATGGGCAGGTTTGGGTTTGGCGGCAAAAGTAGCTAAATTAATTGGCAGTCAAGGTTTTCGGGGATGAAAAGTGTTGACGATTTTTGTTAAATGACTGCGGTCCAGGTGCACGTAAATCTCGGTGGTCGTGATGGATTCATGGCCGAGCATCATTTGGATGGAACGCAGGTCGGCGCCGTTTTCGAGCAGGTGCGTCGCGAAGGAATGCCTCAATGTGTGCGGGGAAATGGTCTTGCCGATGCCGGCACGGGCCGCAAGGTCGCGGATAATCGTAAAGATCATCGCACGCGTGAGCTGTTTTCCGCGGCGGTTGAGGAACAGCGTGTCCTCGTGGCCCTTGGCAATGTTCTGGTGGCGGCGATGTTCAGACCGGTATGATTCGATCAGTTTGCGGGTATAGGGGCCGATGGGAACAAATCGTTGCTTGTTGCCCTTTCCCGTGATCTTAATGAACCCTTCGTCAAAAAAAAGGTCGGAGATGCGGAGCGAAACCAGTTCGGAGACGCGAAGCCCACATCCGTACAACGTTTCCAACATGGCGCGGTTGCGCTCACCCTCCGGCGCCGACAAATCGATTGCAGCGATCATGGCATCAATTTCCTCAACAGACAGCGTATCGGGTAATTTGCGGCCAATTTTGGGCGCCTCGACAAGTTCCAGGGGATTACCGTTGCGCAGGTCTTCGAAAATCAGCCAAAGAAAAAAACTTTTCAAACCCGAAATGATGCGAGATTGCGTCCGCGCGTTCAGCTCACGGGAAATCGAATATATAAATTGCTGAAGGGTTTCCGAATCGATCTCAATTGGGGAAGGAGGCGATCCCATTTCCTCCAAAAAGCGGCAAAGCCTTCGCAGATCGAAAGAATAATTGTCCACCGTATTGGCCGATAATCCCCGCTCGATCCGCAGGAATGATTGATAACGCCGGATATAAGGATCCCAGTTTTGCATTCCCGAATATACACGGATTGCCATGAGGTTCAAAATGTTACGAAAAGTTTACAGAATTTGTTTCAACATTTACAGAATTTAAATATAATTCAATTAATTAGCTTAAAATCTGACGATTATTCAATATTTAGCCGTTAAACTAATGTGAATTAGGAATTCCTTACAAGAACTCCGGGAGTATTAAATCTAATTTTGGCTTACTAACTTGTAAAAATGAGTATTATGAAACTGATTAAGAATGTGGCCGTAGCCCTGACTGTTTTTACCGCTACCGCCATTAATGCACAGGAGGCCGACAATACGACTGACAAGACGATAAGTTTCGGCGTTAAAGGTGGGGTGAACTTCTCAACCATAACGGGCGACGATTTTGACAGCCCGGATTCACGGACAAGCTTTCACGTAGGTGTGCTTGCCGAATTCCCGATGAGCGACATGTTCTCATTGCAGACCGAAGCGCTTTATTCGGGACAGGGATTTGAATACGACGTTCCCGGAATTGACGGGGACGAGCACGTGGAATACCAGCTGGATTATCTTGCCGTTCCGGTACTCGCCAAATTCTATGTGACCAAGGGATTCAGTGTCGAAGCGGGGCCACAGTTTGCCTTTGTGGTGAACGAGGAACTGGACACCAATCCTTCGGATGACCCGGGTGACACCGATCTCGACAATGCCGAATCATTTGCCCTTGGAATCGCCGGCGGACTTTCCTTCCAGACCGACATGGGTATTTTTGCCACGGGGCGTTACGTATACGGCCTGACCGACGTATTTGACGGTGTCGACTCCAAGAACTCCGTTTTCCAGATTGGCGTCGGGTACAAATTCTAACAACCAGCTAACCAGAAAAGAAAAAGCCTCCCAATGGGAGGCTTTCTGCTTTATGCAAAATCAATATTAGAACTTGTAAACAAGACCGAAGTTGATTTGTGAAAGGTTTACACCCAGTGAGAAAGTGTCTGTAGACTCAGCACCTTCGAAATCAGGCTTTGAAGTCTCATAGCTCAATACACCGATTGAAGCCTCAAGAGCAAAGTTTGGAGAGATGAAGTAGTTCACACCTGGAGTCAGGGCGAATTCAAATCCGTTAGCTTTGATCTCTTCGTCGATACCTTCAGTCTCAGAGTTCATTGTGTTGTAGTTCAAGCCAAGTTCAGCGAAGAAAGAGAACTGGTTTGCAGGAGTTGCATACCAACGACCGAAAGCTCCGATTGTAAGCATGTTGTCCTTAACCTCTGCAGTCTCCTCAGTGATGACATCAATGATTGTCTCATTGGTTGTTCCCTGGTAACCGATCATACCACCGATGGCGATGTTGTCGCTAACGAAGAATCCAACGCGTGGCATAACTTCAAACTCGTTGAATTTAGCGTCACCTGTAGACTCTCCCCTGTAACCAACTGAACCTGACATAAAGACATCACCTTTAGTCCATCCGCCCAGGTCTCCGCCGCCACCTTGTGCAGCTCCTGTAGCAGGGTCACCTTGCGCATTGGCAAATCCGAATACGAATAATGCTGCCGCTGATAAAAGAACTTTTTTCATTTTTTGATTGTTTTAAAATTCGGGAGCAAATGTAGAAAAAAAATAACACGATAAACCCTGTTAATGATTTTTTTAAGATTTTGCGCGGACATTGCTCGGCAATCCATTGAAAACGTGGAAATTCCGCACAAAAAAACCCTTCCTGAAAAGGAAAGGTTTATCTTATAAAAAGAGCTCAAGGCCTTTTAGAACCTGTATCCGATACCCAGCATAAAACCGGTATTCATCAGGTCGGCCTCCTCCACTTCACTGATCGAGGTCAATCCCAGATTGTAGCGAAGGTCAAACAAAAGCCCGTTGGCCAGGTCATAACCCAATCCCACACCTACACCGATATCGGTTCCCTTGGTGGCTTCCTCAACCGCGTCTTCCGCAGTCGCGATCCTGAAGGCTACCTGCGGGCCTGCCTGGATGTTGAATCCCTGTGCAACATAATACTTCAGCATCACGGGGATCCGGATGTAGGTAGTTGCGAAATCGACATCGTTCAGGTCAGTGTCGCCGGTGGCACCTTCTTTCGAAATAAGGAGTTCAGGCTGGATATGGAAGTTTCCGGAGATCGGCAAGTCGGCAAGACCGCCCACGTAGAATCCGGTATTTCCCTTCCAATCGCCGTCACCCGCATAATTCGTAAACTGGACTCCGCCCTTGATCCCGAATTTTGTTTCCTCGGATTGTGCCGTGGCTGCCAGGCTAAAAAGCACGGCCGCCGTCATAATCAATTTTCTCATGATAAAAACGTTTTGGTTTTCGGCAAAGATAAACCAACCGCAAAGCCCCGGCATTACACGATTTTAACAGTTTTGTGGAATCTTTTATGGAAATCCTATAAACAACAAAGCCCTCCACGCGGGAAGGCTTCGGTTAAAATATGGCGTTGTCTTAGAACCTGTAACCCAGACCAAGCTGAAGGTTGGTGTTCTTGATCTCGGCTCCGTCAACTTCGCTGATGTCCATAAGGCCCAGGTTGTAACGAAGGTCGAAGAAAAGACCCATCGGAAGCTCGTAAGCAGCACCGATTCCAAGGCCAAGGTCCATAGACTTGGTAGCCTCGTCGGTGAAATCATCTTCAGCGGCTACTTTGAAAGCCAATGAAGGTCCGGCCTGAAGGTTAAACCCTTCCATAACGTAGTACTTAGCCATAACCGGGATTCTCAGGTAGCTCAAAGAAGCGTTGTCTGCACCTTCCATAGAGTACAATACTTCCGGCTGGATGTGGAAGTTCTCTGAAATTGCAAGGTCAACAAGACCACCTACGTAGAAGCTGGTAGCAGCATCGCTCTCAACATCTCCGGTAAAATTCGACATGTTAAGACCGGCTTTGATACCGAACTTAGCGCCGTCACCATCCTGAGCATTGGCAAATCCGAAAGCGAATACTGCCGCAACTGTTAAGATAATTTTTTTCATTTCTGTTTTGTTTAAAATTATTAGGTCAAAATTATACGGATTTGAAGCAGGGGGTCGGCGGCAAATCTATACTTATTAACAATTTTATCAACTTTAATAGGAATTAGTTGGCCAAACCTTGGAATTTTGTAACGGCCGGCACGCCATTTAAATCTAACTTGGCCCGACCATTAAACCACAATCAAATGAAAAATCTAGCAACCTTCCTTATTTGCCTCGTTGCGTTCACGGTGCAGTCACAGGTATTCCGGCTTGGGCTAAAGGCCGGGCCAAACTTCGCCAATTTCAGCGGCGGGGTGAGCGAACTCAACTACAGCGGGCGCACCTCGGTACACGCCGGAGCGATTGCCGAAATCGGCCTTTCCGGAAAATTTGCGGTCCAGCCCGAATTGCTTTACTCCTCGCAGGGTGCCGATGTCGACGGCCTGGGCGATTTCAATTTGGACTATGTATCGGTACCGGTGCTTGCCAAAATCTACATCCTTTCGGACAAACTGAGCGTGGACGTAGGCCCGCAGTTTTCCTTCCTGATCGACGAAGCCGACGAAGCCATCGAAAACGAAAAATTTGATTTTGCCGTGGCCGGCGGCCTCAGCCTGCACATCACCAAAAGCATCTTTGTCCAGGGACGTTACGTGGCCGGACTGACCGAAGCCTCGCGCGATGCCGAAGTGAAGAACTCGGTGGTGCAGTTGTCGGTGGGGTACATGATATTCTAGCTTTCAGCCGTCAGCTGTCAGTCGTCAGTCATCAGTCAACGATTAGCGAAGCAATTTATTCGTGGCAAAAATTATATAACGAACAATTCCTACATTTACCAATATGCCCATTTAAACCTTTTTTTACTGACAACCGACAACTGATAACTGACAACTATAATGACCATCGCCATCATCAACGGTCCCAACCTCAACCTGCTGGGGACCCGCGAACCCGAGATTTACGGCAAGGCCGGTTTCGACACCTATTATAAGGAGTTGAAGCAGGCTTTCGCCGATATCAGCCTCCCCTATTTCCAGTCCAATGTCGAGGGCGAACTCATCAACGCCTTGCACGATGCCTCCCTTCACGCCGATGCGGTCATCCTGAATGCGGCCGGGTACACGCATACGTCGGTGGCCATCGGCGACGCGGTCAGGGCCATCGGGATTCCGGTGGTGGAGGTGCACATCTCAAACATCTTCGCCAGGGAGGAATTCCGCCATCATTCGTATATAGCGCCACATGCGGCGGGGATGATCTGTGGCCTGGGGCTTGACGGTTACCGCCTTGCGATCCATTATCTATCAGACAGACTGCGCCGATGAAAAACTTCCTCCTAATGTTCATGCTTCTGGCGGGAGCATCGTTATCGGCACAGATTGCGGGAACGGTGACCGATTCGCAAAACAATCCGTTGCCGTTCGTATCGATTTATCTCGAGAATTCGTTTCGCGGAACCACGAGCAACGAGCAGGGCAAATTCGAACTGGCGATCAACAAGCCGGGAAAATACACCATCGTCTTTCAATATCTCGGGTACAAGACCCGCAAAATCACGGTCAACGCACAGCTTTTTCCGCATGTTGTCGATGTCGCCCTTGAAGAGGAAAACATCACCCTTAAGGAGGTGGTGATCGACCCGTCGGTCAACCCCGCCAACCAGATCATACGCGATGCCATCGCCAGCCGCCGTGCCAATACCGAAAAAGCTTCCCGATACCGCGCCGACTTCTATTCAAGAGGGATTTTCCGCATCCGCGAGGCGCCGAAAAAAGTACTCGGCAAAAAACTCGACATGTTTGACGAAGTCCTGGATTCCACCCGAAGCGGCATTCTATATCTGTCGGAAACGGTTTCCAAAATCGTTTATGAAAAGCCCGGGAAGCTCAAAGAAACCATCATCGCGTCCAAGGTCAGCGGGAAAGACAATGGATTCAGTTTCAACAATGCGGCATCGGTGGATTTCGATTTGTACGAGAACACCGTACCGTTCCAGGTGGCGGTCATTTCGCCGATTGCTTCGAATGCCTTTGCCTACTATAAATACAAACTTGAGGGAACGTTTTTCGAGGACGGGCAGATGATCAACAAGATCCGCGTTACGCCGCGCCGCACCACCGAACCCGTTTTTGAAGGCTACCTTTATATAGTGGAAGATTCGTGGGCCATCTACGCCGCCGACCTTTCCCTTCGCGGAAACCAGATCCAGGTCCCGGCCATCGCGCTGCTCACGCTAAAGCAACAGTACAGCCACAACAAACCAGCAAGTTTATGGATCAAGAATACACAGGTCCTGGACTTTGAGGCGGGAATGTTTGGCGTCAACGTTTCGGGGCGGTTTACCTATGTCTACAGCAATTACGAATTTGAGGACCGCTTCCCAAAAAAGACCTTTACCGCCGAGGTGCTGACCTTTGAAAAGGACGCCAATAAAAAAGACGATAATTATTGGTTGCAAAACAGGCCCGTTCCCCTCACCCTCGAGGAAAGCCGCGATTATCAAAAAAAGGATTCGCTCCAGGAGAGGCAGAAATCACGCGCCTACAAGGATTCGGTGGACCGCAAGCGCAACCAGTTCAGCCCGTGGGACATCATAACGGGGTACTCCTACCAGAATTCGTTCAGGAACGAGACCTTCTCCTATGACGGGTTGCTTTCGACCATCGGCTTCAACACCGTCCAGGGGTATAATTTTGAGACCGGGATCTCCTTCACCAAGCGCAATCCCGACGACAGGACCTACACTACCTTCGGCATTGAGACCAATTACGGTTTTTCCGAAGACAGATTCCGGCTGTCCGGATATGCCACGCGCAAATTCAACAATACCACAGGGCGGACCCTGACCCTTTCGGGAGGAAGCAGCATCGAGCAGTTCAATTCGGCCGAACCCATCAGCCGCATCGTCAACAGTATCGCGACGACTTTTTTCCGGAACAATTTCATGAAGCTCTACGACCTGAATTTCGCACGGATTCATTTCCGGGAGGAAGTATTCAACGGATTGCAGCTCCAGCTTTCCACCGAATTCTCGCGTCGGCGCCAACTCTTCAACAACACCGACGAATCGATCATCCGCAATGAAAAGGGCTACACGTCCAACAATCCGCTCGCTCCGATGGACTTCACGACGCCCGCCTTCGACACGCATTACCTCCTCAAGAGCTCGCTAACCGCAAGGATTTCAATCGGCCAGCAGTATTGGATGCGCCCCGACGGCAAGTTCAATATCCGCAACGATAATTTCCCGGTGATTTTCCTCACCTATGAGAAAGGGTATGCAGCCAGCGAGCAACGGTACAACTTTGACCATCTACAGGCGCGGCTCTCGCATGACCTGGACCTGTCCAACCTGGGCGAGACGGGAGTCAACGTCAGGGCGGGAAAATTTTTCAATGCCGAGGATATTTCCTTCGTCGATTACCGCCACTTCAACGGAAACAGGACGCACATCGGGCAAAACGACCGCTACCTGAATGTCTTCCACCTGATGCCGTATTACGATTTTTCAACCAACGACCGCTATCTGGAAATCCACGCGGAGCACGATGACCGCGGATTCATTACCAACAAGATTCCGTTGATCAAGCTCTTGAGGTCAACGCTGGTACTCGGCTTTCACAACCTGGCGATTCCCGGCATGCGCCCCTACACCGAATATTCGGCGGGGCTCAACAACCTGGGGTTCGGCAAGTTCAGGATTTTCAGGTTGGACTACGTCCGATCGTACAACGGCAATGCCTTCCGTGAGGACGGGGTGATTTTCGGGCTGACGATCCTCAACCTGCTCGATTAACGGCCGAACACATCGTAGGCGAGGCGCATCAGCGTGAGCGTGACAACCATCATAAAGACAAGCCGTATGAACCGGTTCCCGCGCCCGATGGCCAGACGTGCGCCGGCATATCCGCCCAACGCGTTGCAGGCCGCCATAGGCAAGGCGATCGCCCAGATGATCTTGCCCTTCAACGAAAACAGCACGATCGAGCCAAGGTTTGTCGCGAGGTTGATGGTTTTGGCCGACGCCGAAGCGCCTAAAAAGTCACACCCCGAAAGTGCGATGAAAGCGAGAATCAGGAAACTTCCCGTTCCCGGCCCGATGAAACCGTCGTAAAATCCGATGCATCCTACCACCAGCCACAGTTTCCAACCGCTTTGGGGGACGGTTCCTTTCCCCTGCCCGAAACTTTTATTTGCAAACGTATAGAC
Organism: Bacteroidota bacterium; assembly: GCA_023390775.1. Taxonomy (GTDB): domain Bacteria; phylum Bacteroidota; class Bacteroidia; order Flavobacteriales; family Flavobacteriaceae; genus Flavobacterium. The sequence continues at coordinate 12,139 of JAEWCF010000052.1, forward strand.
CGCCATTGCCGCGAGCACCGCCAGCAACACGGGTTTCATGAAGTCGTTTGAAACATGGGTAAGGAGCAATGACCCCGTCCAGGCCGCGGCAAATGCCAGCGCCGCCAAACCCAGCAGCGTTTTCAGGGGAAGCGCAATGTGTTTCCGGTAACGCAAAGTGGCCGCAAACGTGCCGCTGAAAGCAGGGATTTTCACTGTCCCGATCAGCGTCGACACTGCATGTTGGGGAAGCAATACAAGTGCCGCCGGTGTTTGGATGAGCCCGCCGCCGCCCACGATGGCGTCGATAAAACCGGCGAGGAACGCGGCAAGGCACAACAAAGCGAAGATGGTGGTATCCATAAAAAAACCCGGCGGACCGGGCTGTTGTTATTCGCGTACGATCTTCGCACCGATGGCCCGCAGGCGCTCGTCGATGTTTTCGTATCCGCGGTCGATCTGGTCGATGTTCTGGATGGTTGACGTTCCCTTGGCCGAAAGCGCCGCGATCAAAAGCGAGATCCCCGCCCTGATATCGGGAGAAGACATCACCGTCGCTTTAAGTTGCGACTGGAAATTGTGCCCGATGACAACCGCCCGGTGCGGGTCGCAAAGGATGATCTTCGCGCCCATATCGATCAATTTGTCCACAAAGAACAAACGGCTTTCAAACATTTTCTGATGGATCAGGACATCGCCCTTCGCCTGGGTCGCCACGACCAGGACAATGCTCAAAAGGTCGGGCGTAAAACCCGGCCACGGTGCATCGGCGATGGTGAGGATGGACCCGTCAATATCGGTCTTGATCTGGTAACTTTCGTGCGTCGGGATAAAGATATCGTCCCCACGCTTTTCGAGGGTGATTCCCAGTTTGCGGAACACATTCGGGATCACGCCCAGGTTCTCCCAGCTCACATCCTTGATGGTGATCTCGCTTCGGGTCATCGCCGCGAGGCCGATCCACGAACCGATTTCGATCATGTCGGGCAGGATCCGGTGATTGCATCCGCCGAGTGATTCGACACCTTCAATGGTCAGTAGGTTCGATCCCACACCCGTGATCTTCGCGCCCATCGAATTGAGCATCTTGCAAAGCTGCTGGAGATAAGGTTCGCACGCCGCGTTGTAGATTTGAGTGGTTCCTTTTGCCAGTACCGCGGCCATCACGATGTTGGCGGTCCCGGTTACCGATGCCTCGTCGAGGAGCATCGTGGTTCCCGTCAGGCCGTCTGTAGCTTCAACCCCGTAGAAATGGTCCTCGCGGTTGTAGCGGAACTTGGCGCCCAGGTTGATGAAACCTTCAAAATGTGTGTCGAGCCTGCGCCTGCCGATCTTGTCGCCGCCCGGTTTCGGGATGTACCCGCGGCCGTAGCGCGCGAGCAGCGGGCCCACGATCATGATGGATCCGCGGAGCGAGCCGCCCTCCTTCTTGAACGCTTCGGTTTCCAGGTAGCCCACGTTGACCTCGTCGCTCTGGAAGGTGATGGAACCCTTTCCGTTCCGCTGGATCTTCACGCCCAGGTTGCCCAAAAGCGTGATCAGTTTGTTGACATCGATGATGTCCGGAATGTTTTCAATCGTGACTTTCTCGGGTGTCAGGAGCACGGCGCACAAAATCTGCAACGCCTCGTTCTTGGCGCCCTGGGGCCTGATTTCCCCTTTGAGGCGGTGGCCGCCCTCAATCTTGAATACTGCCATCTACGGTTGTTTTCTATTGTTCTTGTTCTGTTTTCCGTTCTTTTGGATCTTTTGCTTCATCGGCGCCGGCTGCATCGACTTGTTCGACGGCTTTTTGTTGGTCCGCATCAATTCGGTGGAATTGACAAGCTCCTCCGAACTCTGCAGCAGGTTGATCCTCCCATCCGACAACTCGTACAAATGCTCAAAGATTACCGCATCGGTCACGGTATCCTTGTTCCAAGAAAGATAGGACTTCTTCATGTGGTTGGCAATGACCTTGATGAGCGCGCTCTTGAGTTCGCCTTCCTCCCATCCGTTTGCCACGTCGATCATGTATTTGATGTTGTTGCCGTAGAATCGGTATTTGGGGAAATTCTGCGGATATTCAAGCGCGTCCGGGCGAAGTTGCAAAACCTCACGGGAAGGGATCGGAAACGGCGAATCAACGTCCAGCTTAAAATCGGACATGATGAAAAGCTGGTCCCACAATTTATGCTGAAAATCCGGCACATCGCGCAAATGCGGGTTAAGGCCGCCCATGACCTGGATGATGTATCGCGCGGCCTTGTTTCGCTCCTCTCGGTCTTCAATGGCGACGGCCTGGTCAATGAGTTTTTGCAGGTGGCGCCCGTATTCCGGAATGATCAGGTGGGGCCGCTCGGCGTTGTATTCAAGGTAATGCACCACATCGGCGGCGTTTTCCTTTTGGTATTTAGTTGCCATAATTATAGTGAAATGATGCCCTCGACATCCGACAATTCGATGTATTTGTCCACCACGCTCTGCGGGTCGCGCATCTGCACGTTGACCGAAATGCTCGTATAGTTGCCGTTCTTGGACTTTTTGGTGTCGATCACGGCGCCCATGCCGTCAAAAGCCTGTTGCACGCGATCGGATTTTGTCTTGTCGGTCGGAACGATGAATTTGAAAAGGTAGATGGCTGGCCATTCATTCGCATTCTCCAGTTCAGTCTTGAGCCGTTTAAAAAATTCTTCGCTTTTCTGGTTCATGATGTATAAAGACGCAAATATAAGGGAATCAATGATTGATTTCACGGCCCCGGGGAGGCGAAATGTGGTTTCACCGATATTTTTTTGGAGCCTGATCCTGCTGTCCGCTTTATCTTTTTTGGGCTTACGCCGCCAAAAAAGGATGCCGCTGCCATCAGGGCTAGGGCTGTTCGCAATTTATTGGGCCAAATTCGGTAAACAGGTTTTTCTTCCTTATTTTCGCACCCTCAAACCCAACGCGTGAAAGAGATCGTGGTCATAATCGGCGGGCCGGGAACAGGAAAAACCACCCTGATCTCCGAACTGGCGCGCCGCGGTTACTGCTGCTACCCCGAAATCTCACGCGAGGTCACCCTCGAGGCCCGGCGCCAGGGCATCGAGCAACTTTTCCTGGAAAACCCGCTCCTGTTCAGCGAACTCCTGTTGGAAGGTCGCAAAAAGCAATACCAAAACGCGCTCGCCGAACCGTACCCCGTCGTTTTCATCGACCGCGGCATCCCGGACGTTTTGGCCTACATGCACTACATCGGCGACAGTTATCCATCGGGTTTTGACGATGCCTGCCGCGAGCATCGGTATTCACGCATCTTTTTGTTGCCGCCCTGGGAGGAAATCTACGTCAGCGATGACGCCCGTTACGAGAATTTCGAGCAGTCGCTCCTCATCCACCGGCATCTTTGCGAGACCTATTCCGGTTATGGGTATGATCTGGTCGAGGTCCCACGCGGGACCGCCGAACACCGCGCCGAATTCATCCTGTCCAACCTCGGCAAGTAACGCATTTAACCGTATGCAATATTGCGGAAAAACCGCATTTGCCACCGTGTGATTTTGCGTAATTTCACCCTGCTGAACCCATTTGAATGACCGCCGCCGACATCCTTCAAAAATATTGGAACCACGACGCTTTCCGCCAGCCGCAGGAGCAGATCATCGCATCGGTCTTGGAGGGGCGCGACGTGTTTGCCCTGATGCCCACCGGTGGCGGAAAATCGATTTGCTTCCAGGTGCCGGCAATGATGAAAAACGGCATCTGCCTGGTGATTTCGCCGCTGGTGGCGCTGATGAAGGACCAGGTGCGCAACCTGGCAGAAAGGGGAATCAAGGCCATCGCGCTCACGGGCGGAATCTCGGCCGATGAAATTAGCGACCTGCTCGATAATTGCCGGTTCGGGAACTATAAATTCCTCTACCTTTCCCCTGAGAGGCTCCAAAACGATTGGATCGGCGAACGCATCCGCGCGCTCCCGATCAACCTTGTGGCCATCGACGAGGCGCACTGCGTGTCGCAATGGGGGCACGATTTCCGTCCGGCCTATCTGAAGATTTCTTCGCTTAAGGACTGGTTCCCCAGAACGCCCTTCATTGCCCTGACCGCAACGGCCACCCCGCGCGTCAAAGACGACATTGTCCGGCTGCTCGGGCTTTCGGAGGCGCTCGTCTTTCAAAAGTCGTTTGCCCGCGAAAACATCGGCTATTTCGTGATGGCCGCCGAAGACAAGCTTCACCGCGCGGGCCAGATCTTGAAGAAACACCAGGAGCCCTCCATCCTGTATGTGCGCAACCGCCGCGCCTGCATCGACACATCCGGACAACTGAAGGCCATGGGGATTTCCGCCACTTACTACCACGGCGGTCTGCCCATTCGCGAAAAGGAGAAGAACATGCAGCTTTGGATGGAAGGCAAGGTACAGGCCATGGTAGCGACGAACGCCTTTGGGATGGGCATTGACAAGGCCGACGTCAAGACCGTCATTCATCTGCAATTGCCTGAAAACCTGGAAAATTATTATCAGGAAGCCGGACGTGCGGGAAGGAACGGGCGAGATGCGTATGCAATCCTGCTTTGCGGCCCCAGCGATACCGGCGCGGCCCGGAACCAATTTTTATCGGTACTTCCGGATAAGGCATTTCTTGCCGAGGTTTACAAGAGGTTGTGCAACTTTTGCCGGATCGCCTACGGTGAAGGCCCCGGTGAGGAGTTCCGATTCAACTTCAACGAATTCTGCCTTACCTACAAACTGCATCCCGTCCGGACCTACAATGCGCTGTCGTTCCTCGACCGGCAGGGCGTGTTGACGCTTTCGCAGGAATTCAGCGAAAAGGCAACCGTGCAATTCCTGGCCGAATCAAGAGAGGTGCTTCGCTACTGCAGCCTCAACCGTGCCGACGAATCCATCGTCCTGACGATACTCCGCTCCTATCCCGGAATTTTTGATCAAAAGACGTCGTTCAATCTTGAGCTGGTGGCCAAAAAAACGCAAACGTCGCCGGACCGGGTTTCCGAAGTCCTGCGTCGTATGCAGCAACTGGGGCTCCTTGAATATTCGGCGGTGGCCAGCGACACGGCCTTCGTGATGAACGATACGCGGGAGGATGAGCGCACGATCAACCGCATCTCCAAACATCTCGAAGCACAAAATTCGCTCAAGGTTGCCCAACTCGACGCGGTCATTGAGTATACAAAAAATGATATGCGGTGCAGAAGCGCCCAAATCCTGGAATATTTTGGTGAGGAACCGGTTCAGGACTGCGGAAGGTGTTCGTACTGCACACGACACAAAACGGGAAGTGCACCGCCGGTCCGGGAGCGCATCCTGGAAATCCTGCGAAGGAAGCCCATGGACTCGCGCGAATTGCAACAAACCATCGGTTGCGGCGCGGAGGATGTTATCTTTGCATTGCGGGAACTCCTCGAAAACCAAAGCATCGTCCTGGAACCCGGAAACCAATATATGATAAGGAATGACTGATTTAAGGATCGTTTTCATGGGCACACCGGAATTTGCCGTCGGAATACTTGATGCAATAATTACGGCGGGTTACGAGGTGGCAGGAGTCGTGACGGCGCCCGATCGCCCGGCCGGACGCGGACAGAAGCTCAAATATTCGGCGGTAAAGGAATATGCCCTGCAAAGGGAGTTGCCCCTCCTGCAACCCGTAAACTTGAAGGATCCGGGATTTCTTTCAGAATTAAAGGCGCTCAAGGCCAACCTGCAGGTGGTGGTCGCATTCCGGATGTTGCCTGCGGCCGTATGGCAGATGCCGGAATTGGGCACGTTCAACCTCCACGCATCGCTCCTGCCGCAATACCGGGGTGCGGCCCCCATCAATTGGGCAATCATCAACGGCGAGCGAAAGACGGGTGTGACCACTTTTTTTATCGACGACAAGATTGACACTGGCGCGATCATCCTTAAAAAGGAGACTGCCATCGGCGAAAAAGAAGAATTGGGAAGCCTGCATGACCGGCTCATGGCCCTGGGCAGCGAGGCGGTGGTTGAATCGCTTGAGGCGATAGCCTCGGGAACGGCAACCCCGCAGGCCCAGCAGGATTCATCCGATCTGCGTCCCGCACCAAAACTTACCCGCGAAAATACCCGGATCGACTTTGCGAAATCCGGCGAAGAGGTCCGGAATCTGGTGAGGGGCCTTTCTCCCTACCCCGCGGCCTGGGCCAACATTTACGATAATGGCGTGGAGTACAACGTAAAGATCTATGCCGTGGAAGTCTTCAGGGAAACGCACGGATTTGCTCCGGGCACGATCTCGATTTCCGGCAGGAAGCTGGCCATATACGTCGCGGACGGGTTCGTCGAAATAACCAATCTGCAATTTCCGGGAAAGAAAAGGATGGAAGCGCTCGATTTCCTCAACGGCAATCCGCTAAGCCCCGCAGCACGCGCCATTTAAGGGATTTTATGATTCCTTATCAACAAATATTTCAAGTTATCAACAAAAAATCTGAAAATACACGCGAAGTCTTGCACAGTAAGGAATTCCTATTAAATTTGTTTCATTAACAAAATGTTTAACCAACAATTAATAACTTTTATTATGAACAAATCAGAATTGATCGATGCTATGGCTGCTGATGCCGGAATCAGCAGGAGCGCTGCTAAAATGGCCCTTGAGTCGTTTTTGAACAATGTTAGCGGAACGCTTAAAAAAGGCGGAAGGGTATCACTGGTAGGATTCGGGTCATGGTCAGTTTCTTCAAGGGCTGCACGCGACGGCCGCAACCCACAGACAGGCAAATCGATTAAGATCGCTGCCAAGAATATCGTGAAGTTCAAGGGCGGTGCCGAGCTTGAAAATTCAGTAAATTCAAAATAGTCTTAAAATAAATATTAAAAGCCTTCCATTGCGGGAGGCTTTTTTTTTATATATTTAACTGATCGTAGAAGGATAAAACCGCAATATTTCTCTAAATTTAATAAAAATTGCAGCGAAAATGATATCCGAAAAACTACAAAAAGGGCAGTTGCTGATTGCCGAGCCTTCGATCATCGGTGATGTTTCGTTCAACCGTTCGGTCATTTTGCTAGCCGACCATACGAACGAAGGATCGGTAGGGTTCATTATAAACAAGCCACTGCGTTATACGATCAACGACCTGATTCCCGACATCCATGCCACGTTCAAGATTTACAACGGCGGGCCGGTTGAACAGGACAATCTCTATTTCATCCACAACATTCCCGAGCTCATTCCCGACAGCATCGAGATCTCCAAAGGCATATTCTGGGGAGGCGACTTTGAATTAACGAAGGCCCTGATCAACAGTGGCCACATCAAACGCAACAACGTCCGCTTCTTTTTGGGCTATACGGGCTGGGATGCGCAACAACTCGAGAACGAGATGGTTTCCAATTCGTGGATCGTATCCGAAAATCTGTACGCCAATAAAATTCTCGGAAAAAGCGCCACCGACTTCTGGAAAGAAAAAATCCTGGAACTTGGCGGCGATTACCCCATCTGGTCCAACGCGCCCGAGAATCCGATGCTCAATTAAGCTCTGCCGCCCTATTTATTTCCTGTAAAACTTCCGAAGCCGTCCGGAACCTAAATTCCTTTTTTCGGTATTTGGTCACGGGAACTATTCCTGCAATGACATTGGTAATCCAAAGTTCGTCTGCCTTTTGGATTTCGAAAGGGGACACCGGCCGTTCGACCAGGCGCAGGGACGAGGTTCCCTGTGCGGCGGCAACAACCTGTTTCCGCATGATCCCGTTGAGGCACCCTTCCGAGAGCGGCGGCGTCGCCAACTCACCATCCGTAAGAATAAAAACATTTCCGTTGATCGCTTCGACGATATTTTTGGATTCATTGATCAGGAGGCAATTGTCCAGGCCATTCTCGGCAGCATAGATCGATGCAGTGATGTTCACCAGCCGGTTTGTCGTTTTTAGCGTCGAAAGAAGTTGCGCGGGTACGTGGAAATCGCGGAATAGGTCAGCTTCGCAGGGCCTTTCGGAGATGGCGTAAGGGCCGTCGCCTAACGCTTCAGCCGCAATATGCCAATTGACTTCGCGGGTCACGGGAAGGTAGCGACCGCCCGATTGCCGGAATACCGTGAACCTTACCCGTGCCGAATCCGGATGCCCGGCATGTTGTGCGGCCAACATCGCCTGATCGGCGAAAAATTCCATGGTAAAGTTCATGGGAATTTCCATCCTCAGGATCCGCATGGACGACATCAGCCTGAAATAATGATCTTCAAGGAACAGGATACGCCCGCGGGCAATGCGAAGGGTTTCAAAAACGCCGTCGCCGTAAAGGAATGCCCGATTGTCCCAGATGTCCTCGCGCTGCGGCGCCCCGTTGAAAATAACCATAAAAAAAGCCCCGTTTTTTGGGGCCAAAGATAGTTCTTCTTTTTATACCGAGCCGATCACGTGCTTGAGGTCAGAAATCTGGTTTTCCCAGAGCAATTTCGCCTCGTCGAGTTCTTCTTCGTCGGCGTAATCGATCACCATGAGCGATACGTCCTTGGTGATCTCGTCCTCGAGGATGCGCATCTCAAAATAAAAATCGGTGTCCTTGTCATTCTCATCGACCCAGCGAAACTTTACTTTTTCGCCTGATTTTTTGGAAGTGAGCCGGGCACGTTCCTGCGATCCGTCCCAGATAAACGTAAAATACTCCCCGCGCGAATTTACGTTGTCGGCAAACCACTCGGACAGCCCCGACGGCGTAGATATGTATTGATAAAGCAGTTGCGGGGATGAGTTCACCGGAAATTCCATTTCATAACGTACCTTCACGTCCATAGCATTAAATTTGGGGAAATATATACAATATAATTTAAACCGATATTCTTTTTTTGATTAAATTTTTGAGTGTTCGAACTTGTGAAATAGCATATATGCGTTATATTTGCACCCGCATTCAGGGCATTCCCCGATGCAGGATCAGGCGAGGTAGCTCAGTCGGTTAGAGCGCAGGATTCATAACCCTGAGGTCACGGGTTCAACTCCCGTCCTCGCTACAAAAAGTTATGGCTTTGAATCAACGGTTTAGGTATCTAAGCCGTTTTTTTTTTGTATTTCCGGACCTCAAATTTTCCGGGCCGATCTGAACATGCGCCGCAAAGGTAACCGGTAAAGGTCAATGGCGATACCCAACAGCAGGATCGCGCATGAACACGCCAGGACACGCAGGCCGATTCGCGAATAAAGAATCCCCGAGAAAATACCACCCAAAAAGAAAAACCCTATGATGATCAGCCTGAGTCTTATCGACGCCAGCAATTGCAAGCGGTTTTGCGGCTCGCGGTGAAAAAACAGCTGGGAGAATTCGATGCCCATGTCGGTGAACAGGCCGGTAAGGTGTGTGGTCCGCACGACTGCGTTTGAAATCCGGGTGACCAGGGAATTTTGAAGGCCCATCGCGAACAACAGGCTACATGCGACCAAATCCGCGTATTCAATTTCAAATTTACCGCCGAAAACGCCTACACCCAGCAGGATGGCAGCTTCGATCAGCACCGGAATTATGTACACGAACCGCGAATTGATGCGAGATACGGATTCCACCAGATAACTGGAAATGAACGAACCCAGAAAAAAAGAAAATATATAAAGGAAATAGAGCGCGCCCTGCCACAAGTTCAACCGGTAAACCTCGTCGACAAAAAAGGCGAAATGGCCCGTAACGTTCGTGGTGAGCTTTGCAACCGACAAAAAACCCGCGACGTTCACCATTCCCGCCACAAAGGAAAGAAGCGATCCTATTTGCAGGTTATGCCTGGCGGTCCTTCGTTTGCCATGATGGATGAACATCCGGGAAATTTTACACTAAGGTAAAAATTCAGGATAAAAGAACCTCCGCCGATTCAACCGTTGCTGAGGAATTCCTCGACGCGGTCGGCCTGCGAGCCCACCTGGTCCACAGCATCCTGCAACTGCTCCCGGGAACAGCCGAATTTCTCGGTCCAGTATTGCACTTCGTATTCTTCGCTCATATTGATCCGGCTACGGTCCTGGCCGCCGCGATTATCCTTGTTGTCCATGATTTCCGTACTTTAAGTGTTTCCTTAAATTTACGGGTTGCACGCCGAAATTCCCGAAATGATAAGTTAATTTTAATGCCGCAGGGGAAGGTAAATGGTGAACTTGGCGCCTTTCCCCAGTTTGCTGTCGGCAAAGATGTAGCCGTTGTGGTTTTCGACTACCCGTTTGCAAATGGCCAGCCCGATGCCGGTCCCCTCGTACGACTCCTTTTGCAGGCGCCGGAACAGCAGGAAAATCTTGTCGGCGAATTCCTGCCTGAAGCCAATCCCGTTGTCGCTCACGGTGATTTTCGCAAACTTTTTGGCAGGGATCGAAATTCCCTCCCTCGCTTCGTCGTTTTCCATTCGCTCGAGTTCAATGGAAATTTCGGGTACGGTTCCGGGCTTTCGGAATTTGATCGAATTTGAGATGAGATTGACGAAAAGTTGGTTGATCTGGAACGGGATGACGCGAAGGACAGGCAGGTTTCCCACCGAGATTACCGCGCTGCTTTCCTCGATGTCGGTTGCAAGCCCCGAAATCACATCGGTGAGTATGGCGTTAAGGTCTGTCTTTTCAAATGACTTGTCCCCTTTCATCGCGCGGGAATAGTTGACCAGGTCGATGAGCAGCGTCTGCATCCGGTTTGCCGAGGAACTGATCCGTGAAAAATATTCCCGGCCCTGATCGGATAATTTATCCAACTCGCGGTCTTCCAGGCGTGAAATGAACATCTGGATCTTGCGAAGCGGTTCCTGAAGGTCATGGCTCACGATGTTGTTGAAGGACTCGAGTTCGGCGTTGGTCGCAAGAAGGCTTCGGTTTTTCTGTTCCAGCTCGGCATTCTTGAGGGATTGTTCGGTAATATCGTAGTTCACCCCGATCATCAGCGTCTCGCCCCCAGCATTTTCCACGAAACTCCCCACCGACTTGATATAGCGCATCTGCGCCGGGTCCGGAAAAATCCTGAAGTCCACCGAGACCGGAGTTCGGTTTTCAAGGCTTTCGGTAAAGGAGTTGAGCACCGTGTCCCGATCGTCATGATGGATAAAGGGCAGGATATTTTCAAGGCTTGGCTTGAACTCGTTGGCATCCAGCATCATCATATGGTAAAAATTTTCCGAAAAGGTATATTCGCGCAATTTCAGGTTGTACTTCCAATGGCTGATCCCGGCGATCCTTTCGGCATTGTTGAAGGTGTAATTGAGCAACCGCAATTCCTCGTTCAGATTCTTGAGATTATTCAGGTCCGAATTGATCCTGTTGAGCGAAATTAAAAGGATGAACAAGGCTATGGTAACCAATACAAAAGAAGTCAATGTCGAGCGCTGCAGTTTGAACGTGTGGTCAATATGGCTGAGGTCGACGCGCTCTACTTCGCGCCTCATCGAAGCCGAAACATAATCCCTGATGCTGTCGGTGAGCGCATCGGTCCGTGCGATGGCGTGTGAAAGTTCGGGGTCTCCCGGGCCGTGCTCCCGGGCCTTGAAGAGGATGTAATTGAACTGGTCGAAACGCCTGTCCACCATCGCCCGAAGGCTGTCGGGTTCAAACCGGTCGTGCGGCTGCCGCATCTTGGCCAGTTCGCGGTAGTGCCTAAGCAATTTGCGTTTCGGGACAAACCGGTTTTGAAGGTAGGCGCTGTCCCGCGTGATGATAAAACTCCTCACAGCCGATTCGTTGACGCTGATGACTTCGAGCACCTGGTCCAGTTCAACCATTTTACGGTTGGAAACCTGCATCGTATCGACCGAACGGCCCAGGTTCTGCATCTGGTCAAAAAAGACGCTGGTGATGTAAACGATGAGCAATATCGCCGTGGCCAGAGCAATCTTGATGATGAGCGACGACTTGTACAGGTACGCGCTCTTCATAATCAAACGGTCAGGAAGAAGGTCTCCATGTTCATCCCCGACGAATGGTATTGCCAGTTGATGTTGATGACCTCCTGTATTGCCTTCTTGAGTTTGGCGAAGTCGTTCGGTTTTTTGATGTAGATGTTGGCCCCGCCGATAAAGGAATCCTCAATATCCTTTTCGGAAGACGATGTCGAGTAGATCGCGATCGAGAGGTCGGCAAATTTGGAATTCTGCCGGATTTCCTTGAGGCAATCCATCCCGGTCTTGCACGGCATGTTCAGGTCCAGGAAGAGAATATGGGGCACGGTGGTATCCGGGTGCTCCAGATAGTCCATGAGTTCTTCGCCGTCTTTAAATACCGTGAGCCGATTCCGCATCTTCAGGTCGCTCATGGCCTCGATGAAAAACTGGCGGTCGTCGGCGTCATCGTCGGCGAGAAGAATGTGAAAGGGTCCTGATTTGCCGCTCATGGCTGCTTAATGTTACGCATTTTTGGCCGAAAGCCTGCGACGTTCGATGATTCTCTTGAACATCGAGGGCGTAAGGCCTGTGGTTTTCTTGAATTGTCCCGAAAGGTGCGCCACGCTGCTGTAGTTCAGTTTGTACGAGATTTCGGTGAGGGTCAATTCCTCCTCGATGATCAATTTTTTCGCGCGCTCGATTTTCTGGATGATAAAATAATTTTCGATCGAACTGTAGGTATATTCCGAGAACACGTTTGAGATGTAGCCGTAGCTGAGGTTCAGTTTTTCCGAAAGGTAAACCGAAATGGTGGTCAGCGGCATATCCGGTTCGTGAACCAGTTCCACGATTGTATCCTTGATGCGCTGGATCAATTGGTTTTTGGGGTTGCTGACGATCTCGATACTGTATCGGCCAAGATCCTTCTGCAATTTTTCAAAGATATCATCCGAAATCTTGTTGTTGATGATGATTTCGCCGAGGCTAAGCATTTCATACTGGATCCCCAGTTCATCGAGATGCTCCCTGACGATGACCTTGCACGCGGCAATGCCGTCAAACTTGATGTAAAACTTCATTCGTCCGAATTTGACTTAAATATAAAAAGATTTTTCTTATCAATTTCAATCTTGCGGGGAAATCTACCTGGAAATTTCACCACAAAAAAACGGCCTTGATAAAAGCCGTTTCAACCTAAGAACAAAACAAAATTATGATGGAGATGGCCTGCTAAAGAGCAGCGCCACCGGACATGTGCTGTGATTCGATTTCCTTTTCGGGAAGGCGGATCGATTTCAGGAACTTCGTCAGCATTGAAATTCCCGTGTTTTTTATGGTTTCGGGATATTTGAGGGCGACGTTGGCCATTGCGGCCTCCACCACGATCCCGATCACTTTTTTAAGTGGCCCCTTTACAGAGCCAAGAAACAACTTGTTTGTGAGAAATCCGGCACCGATACCCATCAGGCCGTTTTTGACATCCCGCTTGAGATCGGGAGAACTGTTGAAAGAACCGATCGCCGAACGGATAAGGTTTCCGGGCTTCAGTTTTTCCTTCATCAGCCTGAACTCGCCCTTGATTTCCTGCAATTCGGCTTCCCGGCGGCCTTCAAGTTCGCGGATCTTTAATTCGAGTGAGGAAACATCTGCAATTGCCATCAGTCCTTGAAAATTTGTTTGATGATATAATCGTTGAGCTTTCGTGTCAGGCATTTTACCCGGTAAATGTAGATGACAACCACCGCAATGATGTACAGCCCGGCAATCGATAGAAATCCGTAATGCCATTCACCCATGACCTTGCCCAGGTAAAAAGCGGTACCGATGCTTAAAAAAAGGAGGATGAAGAGAAAAAGTACCCAGAGAATGAAACCGGTGGCAACAGATGCGAAAACTTCCGAGAGCGTCTTGGCTACTTTCAGCTTATAGAGCTCAACCGTGGTTTTGGCGTACTGCTCAACCTGGTCATATAAATTTCCCGTGAACGATTTTTCTTCATCCATACCCTGTCTTATTTAGAATTAGCGGGTCCCGCCTGTGGATCCTGTAGAGCCTCCCATGGATCCCCCGGTAGCACCTGCTCCCGCGGTGGCAGTCCTGGCCTGGCCATTGCCACGCTCCGATCCATCGCCTGAGAACGACTCCAATTTGCTGGTCACGTCGTCAACGATGGTGTTGTACTTGTCTTTCAGGCCTTCCACTTTATTGCGGAGTCCGTCGGCATAACCGGTACCTTTCTCCGAAAGTTTCCTGCGTGTCTCCGAACCCTTGTCCGGTGCCAGCAATACGCCCACGATCGCACCGATCGCAACGCCGGCCAGCGTGCCCAATAATACTTTACCTGCTTCCATAATGATTTGATTTTTGAATTAATATTCGTTTTGGTCAAGAAAAAGTGCCTTAAGGAACAGAAATCTTTTTCATAGCAATTTTCCGTTTAAGGCACTTAACAATCGCTTACACAAAGATGGCTTCGCGTAAGCGATTTCCTGTTATATTAATTTTTCAAATTTTTACAGCATTCACACTACGCCTCTCCGTGTGAGAGATTTTGCGAAGCGCGGCGCTGTGCAGTCTTGGCGAGCCTTGTTCCACCGTGGTCGGTGATGCCATTGGTTTGGTTATGTGACCCCAGTTTGGTCTTCAGACCGTCGATGATCTCGCCCGCCGTATCGGTGACGCCTTTCCAATTGAGGCGATTGTTTTTCGAAAGATAATATGCTGCTGACAGAAGCGCGGCTCCCGCTGCGACTCCTACTACTTTTTGTTTGTTAGTCATTTTATGTCTGATTTAAGGTTATTTTTTATAAAAAGTGGAGCAATAAAATTTACGTTTACTGCTCCACCTTGGCAATCACTGCCAATAATGGACGCTTATCGTCCGCTGTTCCATGAATCTTCCGAAGAATCTTCACGCATGTTTGAATCCTGGGAACGGCCCATAGAACCGCTGCCTGAACCGTAGCCTTGCTCGCTTCCGCTTCTTGAAGAGCCGTGCATGGAAGAATCGCTTCCTGATTGGCGTCCTGAAGAATGCATTGAATCGTTTCCGCTTTCACGGCCTGAACCTTCATAGCTTGAAGATGAGTCCGATCCGCCGTAACCGCCGGTACTCATGTTACGCTCATTGTCCATGTTGTCCTCTTCGCGAGAGAAATCGTCGTTGTCCTGGCTGAATTTTGCCGAATTCCTTCCTTCGGAATCCTGGCTGCGGGAATCCCAATTCTGATTCTGGTCACGGTTTTGACCACCCCTGTTTTCGTTGGAGCTGTTGCCCCACTGATTGTTGTTTTCCATCTTTGACAAGTTTTAAGGTTTGTGTTTTAGGCCTTTCGGCTTCTTTACAAAGTTGGCTTTTTAAACGCCCTTTTCCCTTATACAATCAGCAGGAATGATTATACCATTCTCATATTAACAAATTGACCAACAAGATTTTACGTACAAAAAAAGGGGCCGAAGCCCCTTATATGAAATAATACATTCCGTCCTGATCCGCGTTTTTATATGAATCCCGGTCATCATCCTCGGACTCATCCGCCTGCTGGGTGCCATCGTCATCCTCCTCTTCATATTCCGAATCATGATCGGTATCGATCAATGCCATAATAAGTGAATGGGCTACGGCGTCCGTTGGGGTTTCTGCTATGTGGATGGTTGGAATTTTCATGGTATCTTAAATTACATTTCGTCTTCTTCGGCAGCGTCGAAATTGATCGTATTATAGGCTGCTTCGGTAAGGGTCACATCGGCCTCCTTTTCCTCGGCAAGTGTTTGGTCAAGCAGTCCCGCGATTTCGTCCATTCCCAAAGTGCGGGCATGCGCCGCGAGGGTTCCGTAGGAAGCGATTTCATAGTGCTCGATTTTTTGCGAGGCGGCAATGATCCCCGCATCCCTTACCGGGCCCGGTTGCGTGTCTTCCAATATGCTTTCGCCTTCCTTGATCAGGCCTTCCATCGCCTCACATTTCTTGGCCGTTGCCTTTTTGCCCATGAGCCCGAAAATTTCCTCGACGCGCGCCACCTGGTTTTCGGTAACGGTAAGGTGCTCTTCGATTGCCTTGACCAAATTGGCCGAGTGTGCGTTCTTCGCCATTTTGGGAAGCGCCTTGGTGAGGGCTTTTTCGGCCCAATAGATATCTTTCAGTTGTTCTTCGAAGAGTTCGGTAAGGCCTTCGGCCGCGGAAGATTTAGGCTTTACTTCCCTCTTTGCCGATGATGCGGAACTTGTGGTTTTTTTTGCGGTGGACGATTTGGAGGCGGTACTCCTGCTCTTGGTGGTTGTGGCTTTCATAGTGATATGTTTAGCTGGTTGCGTTTGATTTTTTACAAATTTCACCCGAAACCCGATGCAACCGGTTACAGAATTACCCGCAAATCTTATAGGTTTCCAATCCCAACGATTAACTGCAATGCAATCAGTCCCTTACACTCTCTTATTATCGAGTTTCGTCAGTATTGCATCAAGACTTCCAACTTTTCTCTACGGTGGGGGCCAAGCAAAATCCCCGCAACTGTTAATCAACGACTTAAGTCAGGGGCATGGAGCCGACAAATAATCCAGAAAATTGTAATACTTTTCGGTAAAAAAAGTAGGTTTTATGCATTTCATCGATGTTATTTGCATTTTGTCGGCAAAAAAATTTGTTTTTTTAATTTCGCATTCTACATTTGGCCTGTCGAAAGTCCGGGTATATGATTCGCCTGGAGCCAGACAAGTTTTTTGGGGGCAAAAAACAACCAGATTAAAAATGAGGGTTTATGGAAAAAATTACTTCGTTAAAAAAGAAGGCATCCTATATATTATTAGGGCTTTTATTTTCGAGCATGGGATTTTCGCAGTCCCAGTCCATTTCGTCCAACGGCACCTTTACGGTTCCTGACGGGGTGACAAGCATCACGGTTCAGGCTTGGGGAGGTGGCGGACGCGGAAGCTCCGTGTCCACCAACATTCTCGGTGGCGGCGGCGGCGGTGGTGCGTATGCCGCAAGGACCATTTCCGTGACGCCCGGGCAAATCTTCAACGTTACCATCGGAGCGGGAAGCTCCTCCAACTCGGCTCCGGGGGGCGATACGACTTTCGGGTCATCTTCCATACTGCTGGCGAAGGGAGGAAATTCGGCGACTTCCAACAGCGGGACAGGCGCCATGGGCGGACAAGCATCCGCATGTGTGGGGGACATTGCCTACTCCGGCGGAAACGGTGGTACTGCCAATACGTCGTACAGTGGCGGCGGCGGGTCATCTGCCGGATCTGCGTCTAACGGGAATGCGGGCACAACACCTTCGGGCGGAACTGCCCCGGCCGGCGGCGGAAACGGCGGGGACGGTACTTCATTCAACACATCCGGTGAGTCCGGTTTTACCCCGGGCGGCGGTGGCGGTGGCGCTCGCAAGACGGGCGGTTCCAATAAGACAGGCGGAAACGGGGCGAACGGCTTCGTACTGGTTTCCTGGACCGTTGCCGAGATTGCCGTCAGCGGAAATGGCGTCAATATTGCCGACAACGACCTTTCACCAAGCACGGCGGATGCTACCGATTTTGGTGCGGCTGACCTCGTGCTTGGGT
>JAEWCF010000021.1 GCA_023390775.1 Bacteroidota bacterium
GGATACACCCCGCCCGACACCGCCTTTCCCAGGATCACGATGTCCGGCCGGACATTTTCATGCTCGCAGGCCAGCATACGTCCGGTGCGCGCGATTCCCGTCTGGACCTCATCGGCAACAAACAATACATTGTATTTTTCGCAGAGCGCCTTGGCCCTGGCCAGATAACCTTCATCGGGAACATAAACGCCCGCCTCGCCCTGAATGGGTTCTACAAGGAACCCGGCCATGTTGGGCTCGTTGGAAAGCAATTGTTCCAAAGCCGCGATGTCGTTATAGGGAATCCGGGCAAAACCATCGGTATAGGGACCGAAATTCTTTCTCGCATTCTCGTCGTTGGAAAAGGAGATGATCGTGGTGGTGCGCCCATGGAAATTGTTTTCGCAAACGGCAATTACCGCTTGTCCCGACGGGATCCCCTTGCGCTCATAAGCCCATTTACGGGTAATCTTGATCGCGGTCTCGACCGCTTCGGCGCCGGTATTCATCGGCAGGACCTTGTCATACCCGAAAGTTTCCGACAGGTATTTTTCATAGGGCCCAAGCCTGTCATTGTAAAAAGCACGTGACGTAAGGGTGAGTTGTTGCGCCTGTTTTGTAAGTGCACCGACGATTTTTGGATGGCAATGGCCCTGGTTCACGGCCGAATAAGCCGAAAGGAAATCGTAGTACTTCCTTCCTTCAACATCCCAAACATAAACGCCTTCGCCACGGCTAATCACGACCGGCAGCGGGTGGTAGTTGTGCGCACCATATTGATTTTCGAGCTCCATGGCCTCGGCCGAACTCATTTTTTCCAATAGCATATCACAGGTAATTTTAAATCGAAAAATTAGAGATTCCTTCTTGACGGGGAGAAATCACCCGCAACAAATTTAAGCAATTCCGGTCATTGCCCCCTTCAAAATTATACCTTGCGGCCCGCCGAATCCTTCACATCGTACAAAACGCGTATTTTGACGGAATCTTCGCTAAAAAACTCTTAAATACACTTTGCAGGGTAGGTTAAAAATTTAACTTTGGCTTAAAATAAAACCGTTATGAAAAGATTACTGACCCTGTTCATCCTAAGTGCGGCGATGCTTACTTCGTGCTCTAAAGATGACGATGACCCGCGGCCGGAATCGGTTGTACGCGCCACGATCGAAGGCGTTGAATACACCTTCAACACCATCAATGTCGAACTTTATCCCTATCCCGAAGAGGGTTACACCGACGTCGAAGTGACCGCCTCGGTGGATGGAGACCCGTCGCGACTGATTACCTTTATCGTCACGCGCGAAGTGGTTGGGCCGCACGCAAGCTGGTATTTCAGCTATTTCGAAAACGACACCGCAATGCCCAAGGTCGACGGAGAATTTTCCACGATCGTCAACGAAAATACGCAAACCACGCTCAAGGGGACATTCGCGGGGACCGTCCGCTCGGTCGGGAATCCGGTTGTCGAAAACCGTTCTATTGCCAACGGGACCTTCGATATTACATATAACGAGAATTAACAGGCTCGATAAAAATGCAAAAGCCCCTTTTCCGGGGGCTTTTTTTTATGCGTTGAGTTTTGCGCTTGAGGAAATCTGCGCGTTGAGCAGTTTGGAGATCGGGCAATTCTTTTCGGCTTTGGTAACCAGTTGCTGGAATTCATCGTCCCGGATGCCGTCGACGCTTGCCGACAGGTCAAGGTGAGACGATACGATGCTGCCGTCGCGGAATTCCACCGTGCAGGTCGTCTCAAGATTTTTCGGCTCGAAACCTGCCTCTGTAAGGAACGCCGAAAGTTGCATCGTAAAGCACCCCGCGTGCGCCGCCGCGATCAATTCCTCGGGATTGGTGCCGACGCCGCTCTCAAACCTTGAGTTGAACGAATATTGAGTCTTGTCCAGCACCGTGCTCTGCGTGGAGAGGGTGCCCTTGCCTTCTTTTACCGTACCGTTCCAAACGGCCGTTGCATTTCTTTTCATAATTGGAATGTTTAATTCCTAAAAATACGAAAATCATTGCGCATCGCGGGTCATTTCGAGAAGTTTTCGGGCGGTATTCAGGTTTCGGGCGGTCCCTTTAACGCCGAGTTTTTTCTCGATGACGTTCAGCGTAAGCTTTGATTTGCCCGCCGAATCGCCGTAAAATACATAGAGCATGCGGCCGGACAGCACGGTTTTATCATGTCCAAAATCAAGGCCCTTCCATTGCGTTGCAACATCCGCCGCGGGTTCCGAAGAAAGGAATACCAAATAAACCTTGTTCCCGGGACCGTCAAATGGCAGGTTTTCCAATGAAGTCCGAAGCATGTCGGGATCAAGCACGATCGGCGTCACCTCGAATCCGAAGTTTGCAGCGATGATCTCGGAAGCCTTTCGGGCGATCTCCTCTCCGGTCTTTTCCGATTGCAGGATGATGTTGCCGCTTTGGATCAGCGTTCGGGCCCCCGGAAATCCGGCGTCGGCGAAAGCCTTGCGCAAAGCCTCCATTTTAATGAGCTTTTGACCGCTGACATTGATGCCCCGCAACAGGATAATGTGCGTTTTCATGGCCTGAAGATATAAATCCGAATCGCTACTTTTGCACCATGAAAAGAAAAAATGCCGACAAGGCCGTCTTTACCGAAATCGAAGTGCTCGATGCCGGCGCCAAAGGCGTTTGCGTGGCCAAGGCCCCGGACGGAAAGGTGATCTTCATCCCGAACGCGGTTCCGGGAGATGTCGTCGATGTGCAAACCTTTAAGAAGCGCAAAGCCTACTACGAAGGCAAGGCGGTCCATTTCCATAAATACAGCGAGCACCGGACGCAACCCGTCTGCATCCATTTTGGGACGTGCGGCGGCTGCAAATGGCAGAACATGAAATACGACCGGCAACTTTTCTACAAGGAGAACGAGGTGGTCAATCACCTGAAGCGCATCGGCAAGGTCGAACTGCCACAGGTGGAACCGATAATGGGTAGTGCCGACGAATATTTCTATCGGAACAAAATGGAATTCTCATTCTCAAACAACCGATGGCTCACCGACGACGAAATCGCCTCTGCCGATGACGCCGGGGACCGCAACGGGCTGGGATTCCACATCCCGCGCATGTGGGACAAAATACTCGATGTCAAGAAATGCTGGCTCCAACCCGATCCCTCAAACGCGATCCGAAACGAGGTGAAGGCGTTTGCCGTGGCCAATAACATGGCGTTCTTCAACCCGCGGGAACATTCGGGGCTCTTGCGGACGATGATGATCCGGACGGCCTCCACGGGCGAAATCATGGTGGTCATCCAGTTCTTTGACGACGACGCCGATGCCCGCAACCTGCTCCTCTCCTACCTGGCCAACCGTTTCCCCGAAATCACTTCCCTGCAATTCGTTGTGAACCAAAAGGCGAACGATACGCTCTACGACCAAAACATCGTCCTGTTTTCGGGCCGCGACCACATCTTCGAGGAAATGGAGGGGCTGAAGTTCAAGATCAATGCAAAATCTTTTTACCAAACCAATTCGGCGCAGGCCTACGAACTCTACAAGATAACACGCGAATTTGCAGGTTTGACCGGAAGCGAAACCGTCTATGACCTTTACACCGGCACCGGGACGATTGCCCAATTCGTGGCCAAAAATGCCAAAAAAGTGGTCGGTGTCGAGGCCGTTCCCGAAGCCATCGCCGACGCAAAGGAGAATGCCAGGCGAAACAGCATCGACAACTGCACTTTCGTGGCGGGCGACATGAAGGCCGTCTTCAACGACGAATTCATCACCCGCCATGGAGCGCCGGATGTCATCATCACCGATCCGCCCCGTGACGGGATGCACAAGGATGTGGTGGACCAAATCCTCAAGATCGCACCGCAACGCGTCGTGTACGTGAGTTGCAACTCGGCGACGCAGGCCCGCGACCTTGCCCTGATGGATGCGCAGTACCGCGTGGCGCGGGTAAGGCCCGTGGATATGTTCCCGCAAACCCACCACGTTGAAAATGTCGTACTTTTGGAAAAACGCGAACTATGAGGCGGCCTCTTTTTTTTGCATTCCTGATCTGCGCGGCGTCCATCCTGACGTTTTGCGAAAAAGATGACATCTGCGACGCCAATACCGCCACCACGCCCCGCCTGGTGATCAAATTTTTCGATGTGAACAATCCTTCGGCGGCGAAAAACGTGACAAACCTGGCCGTGATTGGCGAAGATCTGGAAAACCCGATCGCCACCTTCAACGGCAATACGGTGGAGATACCGCTGAGGACCGATGCCGACCTGACGTCCTACCGGTTCATCCTCAACAGCACGGACCCCAACACGGACAACGAAGATAAACTGACCTTTAACTATACGCGGCAGGATGTTTTTGTTTCGCGGGCCTGCGGTTACAAAACGCTTTTTTCACTGGACGAAACCGCGCCCTTTGTATATGATGCCGTAACCGACGGTGTTTGGATCCAGGACATCACGGTGGAACAGCCGTCAATCGAAACCGAAGATGAGACACACCTCAATATTTATTTTTAGCCTGCTGATGGGTTTTTCGGCGTTCTCCCAAAAGCCTGCCGATTCGATTCCCGTCAAGACCGATCGGTACGGCATCCGCGTGGGCGTCGACCTTTACAAACTGGCGCGATCGATGTATGAAGAGGATTACCGCGGGCT
Organism: Bacteroidota bacterium; assembly: GCA_023390775.1. Taxonomy (GTDB): domain Bacteria; phylum Bacteroidota; class Bacteroidia; order Flavobacteriales; family Flavobacteriaceae; genus Flavobacterium. The sequence continues at coordinate 4,618 of JAEWCF010000021.1, forward strand.
GGAAGTGGTGGCCGATTATCGATTCTCAAAAAAAATCTACCTCGCGGGCGAAATCGGGAACGAGAAAAAAACCACCGATGACGACCGGTTGAATTTCACCACAAGGGGGACCTACTTCAAGGCAGGCTTCGACTACAACACCTACGAAAACTGGCTGGGCATGGAGAACCTGATCCATGTAGGGCTTCGGTACGGGGTGAGCAGCTTCAACCAAACGCTGAACAGCTACGAAATCTACAACCCCCATCCCTATTTGGGAGAGGCCGCGACAATTGTTTCGGGACAGGAATTCAAGGGGCTGACCGCATCATGGGCCGAAGTCGTCGCCGGGGTCAAGGTGGAGGTCTTCGACAATATTTTCGTCGGTTTCAGCGCTCGGCTCAACAGGATCGTGACCAACAAGCAGCCGGACAATTTCGCGAACCTTTACATACCGGGATTTAACAGGACTTACGATGGCGATTTCGGCGTTGGTTTCAACTACACGGTCTCGTATTTTATTCCCATCTATAAGAAACAGGTCGTCCCCGAGCCTAAGCCCATTAAAAAGTAATTACATGATTTCCCTCGTGCCCTTGAGGAAGATCCAGCGCATGAACAGCTTTTCCCCGTCCTTTGTGCGGACCGCCTGGAATTTGGGGGAGAGCAGCGTCGCGATCACAAAGGCCGTCATCGGGATCCAGATGCCCTCGAGCCCGGTGTACAGGTCGATCAGCAGCCGCGAGGTGATGAACAAAAGCGCGAAGCACGCGAGTTGATAGAGAAGCGCACGGACGGTCAGGTTCATGGTTGCTGAGGTTTTTCGTTGAATTTTGTGCGTTTGCTGCCTTCGTACATCTCGTACTTGACGAGTTTGGTCTCCAGCCCGGCATTGTATAAGGTAATCTTCCTTGAGGGCCGCAATCCGACGAACTTGAGCGCCTCCAGATTGGACGTGATGAACCATGCCTGCGTGTTCGGGTATCCCTTTTTGAGCGTGTCGCCGATCGATGCGTAAAAGCGTTCCATATCGATGTCCAGCCGTTCCCCATAGGGAGGATTGAACACCATGTGCAATGGGCCCCGAACCTGTTTTTGGGTTTCAAAGAAATTGCGTTCGCGGATGGTCACATATTCATCGAGATTGGCGTTGCGAAGGTTGTCCTTGGCTTTCGCCACGGCAGATGGGGCCTTGTCGTAACCGGTGATGGTGTAATGGAATTCCCTCACTTTCTTGAGCTGGGATTCCACGATGAGGTTGAACAGGTCATTGTCCCAATCCTTCCACTTTTCAAAGGCGAATTCCTTGCGGTTGATGTTGGCGGGTATGTTGCAGGCGATCATGGCGGCTTCGGCCAGGATGGTCCCGCTTCCGCACATGGGATCGAGAAACTCCCCCTGTCCGTCCCAACCGGAGAGCAAAAGCATGCCGGCGGCCAGTACCTCGTTGATGGGTGCGATGTTGGTGGCGGTCCGATATCCGCGATGGTGAAGCGAATCTCCCGACGAATCCAGCGAAACGGTCACCTGCTCGCGGTCAATGTGGATGTTGATGCGAAGCCTGGGAAAGTCCTTGTCCACCGACGGCCGTTTCCCGGTCTTTTGCCGGAATTGGTCCACAATGGCGTCTTTTGCCTTCTGCGCGACAAATTGCGTATGCCTGAAAAAATCCGAATGGACCGTGGAATCGATGACGAAGGTACCGTCTGCGTCCAGGTGCGAGGACCAGTCCACCTGCTGGATTCCGCGGTAAAGCTGGTCATCATTTGTGGCGCGGAAGGTATGGATCGGCACCAGGATCCTGAGCGCCGTCCGCAACGAGAGGTTCGCCTTGTATAAAAATCCCTTGTCGCCGCGGAAAGTCACCACACGGGTTCCCGGCTTGATGTCCTGCGCGCCGAGGCTAAGGAGTTCACGCGCCAGTATTTCCTCGAATCCGAAGAAGGTCTTGGCCGTCATCTTAAAATTATTTTCCATGCAGGTAGGGCGAATCGCCTGCAAAAATACACTAAATTTGCCAGTAAACACAGCCATTACATGCCCATGACCCAGCCCGCATCCGGCGAGACCGATAATTCCTGGTACGCCTCGTGGTTCGATACGCCCTATTACCATATCCTGTACAAGGACCGCGATTATGCCGAGGCCCAGGCGTTCATGGACAACATTACGCAATACCTCAACCTCGAGCAGGGCGCAAAAGTATTGGACCTCGCATGCGGAAAAGGACGCCACTCGCTGTACCTCAATCATTTGGGCTACGATGTCACCGGCGCCGATCTCTCGGCCAACAGCATCGCCGACGCATCCAAACACGAAAATCCGACGTTGCATTTCAAGATCCACGACATGCGCGAGCCGTTTCCCGATAAATTCGACGCGGTATTCAACCTGTTCACGAGTTTCGGGTATTTTGACGACGACGCCGACAATCTTAGGACCCTGGGAGCCATCCGCGACAGCCTGGACACCTACGGCCTGGGCGTGATCGATTTCATGAATGTCGAAAATGTCATCGAAAACCTGGTGCCCGCCGAGATCAAGGAGGTCGACGGCATTGAGTTCCATATTTCGCGCTTTGTCCTGGACGACCATATCATCAAGGAAATCCGCTTCGCCGACAAGGGCCGCGACTTTCATTATACCGAAAGGGTCCGCGCCCTTGACCTCGCCGGTTTTGAGCAGATGATGGACCAGGCCGGAATCAGCCTGTTGGATGTTTTTGGCGATTACAAGCTCCGAAAGTTCAACCCGCGCAACAGCCCGCGCCTTATCATGGTTTTTAAATGATCGGATACCTCTTGCCCCTGTTTTCGGTGTTGTTGGGTTATGCGGTCGCGATCATCCTCAAACCCGAGCGGCGCACGAGGCTTAAACTGCTCATGGCCTTCAGCGGTTCGTTCCTGCTTTCCCTGACGGTGATGCACCTGCTGCCCGAAGTCTACCACGATGACGGGCACGGGCACGCCCACGGACCCACGGGGCTTTTCATCATGCTGGGCATCCTGTTGCAGATCGTGCTTGAATTCTTTTCCAAGGGCGCCGAACACGGGCATGTCCACGGACACCCGCACATGCACAATATTCCCTGGCTGCTTTTCGCGAGCCTTTGCCTGCACGCTTTTCTCGAAGGCTGGCCCGTGAGCCATCACCAGCACCTGGCGCTCGGCATTGCGATCCACCATTTTCCCATTGCCGTGATCCTGACGGTCTTTTTCCTGAATGCGCAATTGGCAAAGTTTCAGATTTTTTTGTTCATGCTCGCCTTTGCCTTCATGACCCCTCTCGGGACGGCGGCATCATCGCTGGTCCCGGAAATCTCGCATTTCCACGCTCAGATCACCGCGGTGGTCATCGGCATCCTGTTCCACATCTCCTCGACCATTATATTTGAAACCACCGAGAACCATAAGTTCAATCTCGCCAAATTATCGATGATCGGGCTGGGGATCGTGTTGGCGTGGATGATTTGAAGATTTGAAAATTTGAAAGTTTGAAAATTTGGAATGGAGCTGCAGCTTTTTCGTAAATTGTAACTCTGAACATTCATTCGCTGTTCGACGTTCGACGTTCGACATTTACTCCGCTGGCGCTCCGTACAGTTCGGCTTCGGCTCGGGTCGACATTCGACATTGGACCTTATGACTTTAAGACATATTGACTTTATGACTTTACGACCTTATGACTTTATGACTTTACGACCCTATGACCTTTCTTAAAACAACCGAACTTCCCTCCCACTACGAAGACCTCGAGAAGATGACCGTCGCCGGCCTGCTTTCGGGGATCAATGCCGAGGACAAGACCGTACCGATGGCGGTGGAAAAGGCAATTCCTCAAATAGAGGCGCTCACGCTAAAGGTAATCGAGCGACTCGAGACGGGCGGAAGGCTGTTTTACATTGGCGCCGGGACATCGGGCAGGCTGGGAATTGTCGATGCTTCCGAATGCCCGCCTACCTTTGGCGTCCCACACGATTTGGTGAATGGGATCATTGCCGGTGGCGACGCGGCCATCCGCAGGGCGGTTGAAAATGCCGAAGACGATACCGCGCAAGCCTGGCAGGACCTTCAAGCCCACGGGATTTCGGCAGGCGATGTGGTGATCGGAATTGCCGCATCGGGGACCACGCCGTATGTTATCGGCGGACTTGAAAAATGCAACGAGCAGGGAATCGACACGGGCTGCATCACCTGCAATGAGGGAAGCCCGCTGGCCCTTACCGCTAAATTTCCCGTCGTCGTGGTCGTGGGCCCCGAATTCGTTACGGGAAGTTCCCGGATGAAAGCCGGTACGGCCCAAAAGCTCGTGCTCAACATGATTTCCACCACGGCGATGATCCGGCTTGGGCGTGTTCGCGGGAACAAAATGGTGGACATGCAGCTTTCCAACAACAAACTTGTGGACCGTGGCGTCCGCATGATCATGGACGAGATCCCCGTGACCTATGAAGAGGCCGGCCAGATGCTTGCCAGATTCGGAAGCGTCCGCAATGCCGTCGCCAATTATAATCCTGATTCACTCCATCTGTAATGCCGACAAACAAGACCATACTCAACCACGGCTTCAAATTCCTCGCATGGGCGCTGCCGATGTTTTTCATCGGGCCCACCATCATCAACAGTGCGTTCAAGAATACCGGGCACTGGCTTTTCATTCCCGTGCTTGGAATGGGGATCATCATTTGCGTGCTCGCCGTGATTTTCCTGTTCAGGGGATTAAAGAACATCGTCAAAAGCCAAACCGACTCCTGATGCAGGAATATTTGTATGTCGCTCATGATTTTGGCCGCGAAGTTTTGCTCGGCGGCCTGATTTCCGACCGGGAATTTGACAAGTGCTCGTTTAGTGGCTGCGATTTTTCTCAAACCGAATTCCGCGACTGCATTTTTACCGATTGCACTTTTACCGATTGCAATCTTTCGATGTGCCTGTTGACCGGCAGTACGGTGCATAATGCGTCGTTCAACCGATGCAAATTGTTGGGAATCCGGTTCGACCACTGCAATCCAATACTGTTTTCGCCGCGCTTTGAACATTCTGGCCTGGATTATTCGTGGTTTACAAACCTGAAGATGCCGCGGACAATGTTCACCGGCTGTTCATTAAAAAGCGTCAATTTTTCGGGTTGCGATTTGCACGATTCGGATTTTGCCGATGCCGACCTGCAGGGCGCGATATTCGACGGTACGGATCTCTCGGGAGCGGATATGGCTTCGGCGTCCGGGTTCGTGATCGACCCCGAGAACAACCGGCTCGCAAAGGCACGGTTCTCATTAAACAATCTCGACGGCCTGCTGGCCCGCTATGAAATCAAGATCACATGACCGACTTTTTGCAGGGCACCATAAAATTGTTCAAGTATTACCGAACGCTAGCCGATCGCGCGATCGCACAGTTGGATGCCGAACAACTTTTCGTCGCCACGAACGATGACTCCAACAGCATTGCCGCCATCATGCGCCACATGGCGGGGAACATGCTTTCGCGCTGGACCGATTTCCTTACTTCGGATGGCGAAAAACCCTGGCGGGACCGCGATCGCGAATTCGAGCCCCAGGTTTTCAAAGGCCCCGATTCGCTGTCGGAACTGACCGCCTACTGGGAATCGGGTTGGGCATGCCTTTTCTCAACGCTCGAATCGCTGAGTCCGGACGACCTTGACAAAAAAGTATTCATCCGCAACGAAGGCCATTCGGTCACCGATGCCATCGCGAGACAACTTGCACATTACTCCTATCACGTCGGACAGATCGTGTTTGCGGCTAAAATGCTCAAGGTACAGCCGTGGGAAAGCCTGTCGATCCCGAGGAATGCATCGGGCCAATACAACGCCCAAAAATTTGCCGCCGAACCGCATGATGCGCATTTTACCGATAATCCTGACATCGGAACCAAAACTGATAAAGATGAAAATTAAACTGATAACGCCCATCGCCGGATTGATGGCACTGACGGGTTGTTACGAACAGCAACGCGACTGCAAGGCCTTTCACGAGGGGAAATTCAAATTTGAACAGGAAATCGACGGAAAGTTGATGACCACGACATTCGAGCGACGCGGAAACCTCGAAATCGAAACGTTTGAGGGCAGGACCGACTCGGCAAGCGTGCGATGGGTGAGCGATTGCGAATACGTGCTGACCAAGCTCCGGCCAAAAAACATGCAGGAAAAGAAGGCGATCTCCATCAAGATATTGTCCACCACCGATAAAACCTATAACTTTGAGTATGGCCTCGTGGGCAGCCCCGAACGCCGCAAAGGAACCGTAACCAAACTTGACTGATACATGGAATTCTTGACCAATCCGGATGCCTGGATAGCCCTTTTGACATTGACCTTCCTGGAGGTCGTGCTAGGAATCGACAATATCATCTTTATCTCCATAACGACCGGCAAGTTGCCCGAAGCCGACCGCAAGCGTGCCACGCGCATCGGCCTGTTCCTGGCCATGTTCATGCGGATCGCGCTCCTTTTTGGGATCACCTGGCTGATCACGCTCAAGGAACCCTGGATCTCGTTCGATGCGGGCTGGGCAAAGGCGGGAATCAGCGGGCAAAGCCTCATCCTGCTTCTTGGGGGCCTTTTCCTGCTTTACAAAAGCACCAAGGAAATACGGGAGAAGGTCGATCACAAGGGTGTGGAGGAAGCGACGATGTCAAAGACCGCGACGAAGGCTTTCGGCAAGGTTATTTTGCAGATCATCATGATCGATTTGGTTTTCTCCTTCGACTCGATCCTGACGGCCGTCGGGATGACCAATGGAGTCGAAGGCGCGCTGTACATCATGATCACGGCGGTCATCATTTCGGTGCTCATCATGATGTTGTTCGCCATCCCGATCGGCAATTTCGTCAACAAGCATCCCTCGATACAGATCCTGGCGCTGTCGTTTTTGATCCTGATTGGGTTCATGCTGATCACCGAATCGGCACACTTGGCCAATGCCGAATTTTTTGGCAGCCATGTCACCCCGATACCCAAGGGATATCTGTACTTTGCGATCGCCTTTTCATTGGGCGTGGAGATGCTCAACATGAAACTGGACCGCAAGCCCAGCCTGTAAAAAAGTGTTAATCTAATTCTAAGCGAAAAGGTTCTAGCACAATTATTGCTTAATTTTCGGTAACTAAATTTACTGTTATGAAAACTACTGCCATGATTTTGCTGATATCGCTGATCACTTTTTCCTGCAAGGATACAGCGGACCGTGCCGAGGCGTACGACAGCAGGGAAGCTGCCATAGATTCAATGAAAATCGAGATGGCCAAGCAGGAAGCCGAACTCGCAAGGCAAAAATCCATCGACTCGATGAAAGCCGTACAGGCCAATCGTGCAAGGGTCGTTGAAAGGACCGCGGTGTCGCACAGGGCCGCATCCAGCGAACCCACCGCTACAACCAGCACGGGAACAACCGCCAAAAAGAAAAAGGAACTTAGCGGTGCTGCGAAAGGCGCCATCATCGGAGCAGGTGTAGGTGCAGTGACCGGAGCGGTGATCAATAAGAAAAACCCCGGAGCAGGTGCTGTCATCGGCGGTGTGGCCGGAGCGGGTGTAGGTGCCGGTGCCGGTGCCATCCTCGAATCGGATGAGAAGAAAGCCGAACGACGCGCAAACCGATAAATTAACCTCAAAAATATAAGGCTGCCATTGGCAGCCTTTTTTATTTTAGAACAGGGTAATCTGTCCTTCGTCGTCCACCTGGATATCCGGCAATTCGCCCTCTGCGGCCACTTCAGCCTCTCCAGAAACCTCGAGGTCTTCCGGCACGAGCTCTTCCGGCGCCTCATATGGCAACGGGTCGAGCAAGTTGACCTGCTTGATCTTGTCGGAAGTCAATTGATTCCCCATCGCCTTGATTCCCTTCACGGCAATGAAAGCCTCGAGGTCCACCACCTGGTTTTCTTTCTGGAATCCCTTGACTTTTGCAAATATAACTTCCGCAACCGGCCTGTAATCGGTAGCGACGATCTCCAATTGCGATTGCGGATGTTCGGAAATAAAGAGTTCCTCCTTGGCTTCGTTTTCAATTAAAAACCGCTTGACATAATACCGTTCCTTCTCGCCGTCGTAATAAATCGCCGAGATGGGCTTGGACGGAATCCATTTCTCGAGCACGATCATGTCGGCATCAAAGTGCGTGCTGAGTTCCGGAATGATCGTCCTGGCCTTGCCCGATTGCGTAATTACCAGCAACCTGTCATTTGGCCTGAATTCGCCCAGGAGTTCCCCTCTCCCATCCACGTTAAGTTTTTGAACCGTGTCGTCGAACCATATTTTGCGCGGTTTGAGAGTGGAAATGCCTTTTTCCTTCAGTTCTATCTTTTTGATCGGGTATTTGCTGACGGTGTTCCCGCGCGAGGAACGGCCCTTGATCGCGATATCGGCGAAGTCCACGTCCCATTTTAATTTTTTGATCGACCCGACCTGTCGCAGCAAGATCGTGATGACTTCGGCCTCGCCATTGGGATTGGCCGAGAAGTACAAAACCTGGGAGCCCTTGGTCTCGTTGGTCAGGTCATAGGGTTTGTCACGCGTCACGCCCGAAACATTGAAGCGCTTGATGTATGAGGGCCCGGACTTGCCGTCCCGGTACACCATGTTGTAGATGGTGCGCTTGTCGTGTTTGTCGAAGACGGCGACATGGATGATGTCCTTGCCCACGAAAGTCTTTTCGGAGACCTTGGTCACCATCATCGAACCGTCGCGCAGAAAAATGATGATGTCGTCGATATCCGAACAGTCGCACACATATTCGTCCTTCTTGAGATTGGTTCCGACGAAGCCCTCTTCCCGGTTGACGTACAATTTCGTGTTCCGGAGCACGACCTTTGTGGCCTCGATGTCGTCGAAGATCCGCAGTTCGGTCTGGCGTTCGCGGCCCTTGCCGTATTTTTCCTTTAGTTTGGTAAAATAGGCGATCGCAAAATCGGTCAGGTGCTCCAGATCGTATTTGACCTGTTCGATCTCGCCCTCGAGCGCCTCGATCTTTTCCTGCGCCTTGTCGATGTCGAACTTGGAAATTCGTTTAATGCGTATCTCCGTCAGGCGAACGATATCCTCTTCGGTCACCGCGCGCTTGAGATGTTTGGTGTGGGGTTTAAGGCCTTCGCCGATGGCGGAAATGACACCTTCCCAAGTCTCCTCTTCCTCGATCAGGCGGTAGATCCGGTTTTCGATAAAAATGCGTTCGAGCGACTGGAAGTGCCAGTTTTCCTCGAGTTCGCCCAACTGGATCTCGAGCTCCTGCTTTAAAAGGTCGACGGTGCGATGCGTCGAAATTCGAAGCATTTCCGAAACCCCAACAAACCGCGGCTTATGGTCCTCGATCACGCATCCCAGCGGCGCCACCGAAGTCTCGCAGGCCGTAAAGGCGAACAGCGCGTCGATGGTCTTGTCCGGAGAAACGCCGGGAAACAAATGGATCAGGATTTCAACCTCGGCGGCGGTGTTGTCCTCGATTTTCTTGATCTTGATCTTCCCCTTCTCGTTTGCCTTGAGGATGCTGTCGATGAGCGTCGATGTATTGGTCGAATACGGGATCTGCGTAATGACCAGCGTGTTCTTGTCCAGTTGCGAGATCTTGGCGCGTACGCGTACACGGCCACCGCGCATCCCGTCATTGTAGCCGGAGACATCGGCGATGCCACCCGTCTGGAAGTCCGGGAAAAGTTGGAAACTCTTGCCCTTGAGAATCCGGATTGACGCGTCGATGAGCTCGTTGAAATTATGCGGCAAAACTTTGGTCGAGAGCCCGACGGCGATTCCTTCGGCACCCTGAGCCAGCAAAAGCGGAAACTTTACCGGCAGGTTGACCGGCTCGTTGCGGCGTCCGTCGTACGAGGCGGCCCATTCGGTAATCTTGGGCGAGTAAAGAACTTCCAACGCAAACTTGGAAAGGCGAGCCTCGATGTAACGCGAGGCCGCGGCGCCGTCTCCCGTGAGGATGTTGCCCCAGTTCCCCTGCGTGTCGATCAAAAGGTCCTTTTGCCCGATCTGCACCATGGCATCGGCGATGGACTGGTCCCCGTGCGGGTGGTACTGCATGGTATGGCCCACCACGTTGGCGACCTTGTTGTAGCGGCCGTCGTCAAGCTCCTTGAGCGAGTGCATGATCCGGCGTTGCACGGGTTTGAAACCGTCCTCAATGGCCGGCACCGCGCGCTCCAGGATCACGTAGGAGGCGTAATCGAGGAACCAGTCCTTGTACATCCCCGTGACCTTGGTGATGGTGTCATCGGGGCTCACCTCGTCGTGGTCGTAGAAATGATCGCCGATGATGCCATCGTCGGGATTGTTTTCAGGTAAATTGATATTTTCTTCTTCGTCGTTCATATTTAAGTCGAAAGTCAAAAGACTAAAGTCGAAAGGCCGGTTAAAAATTCAATTGCCGCAGCCCTGATGGAAGCGGCATCCTTTTGCGAGCCTGCGAGCAAAAGATACAGCGTACAGCAGGCAAAGCTGCCCATACAATTAATAATGAATAATTAAAAATTAATAATTACCGCCCAAGTTGCTTATATGGTTCCTCAATTATTAATTATTAATTACCCTTCGTGTACATCAATCTCCACCTTCAGATTATTGATGATGAAATCCTGCCTGTCCGGCGTGTTCTTGCCCATGTAAAACGACAGCAGTTGCTCGATCGAGGTCGCCTTGTCCAGCATCACGGGCTCGAGACGGATGTCGTCGCCGATGAAAAACCCGAACTCATTTGGCGAAATCTCGCCCAATCCCTTGAATCGCGTGATTTCGGGCTTGGGTTTCAGTTTCTCGATGGCGGCGCGGCGCTCCTCGTCGCTGTAACAGTATATGGTTTCCTTCTTGTTCCTCACGCGGAATAGCGGCGTCTGCAAAATGTAAAGATGGCCTTCCTTGATGAGTTCGGGGAAAAATTGCAGAAAGAAGGTGATGAGCAAAAGGCGGATGTGCATTCCGTCAACGTCGGCATCGGTGGCGATCACAATGTTGTTGTAGCGCAGGTCGCCCAGGTCTTCCTCGATGTTGAGCGCGGCTTGCAAAAGGTTGAATTCCTCGTTCTCGTACACGATCTTCTTGGTCATGCCGTAGGAATTCAGCGGCTTTCCGCGAAGGCTGAAGACCGCCTGGGTATTGACGTCGCGCGACTTGGTGATGGATCCGGATGCCGAGTCTCCCTCGGTGATGAAAAGCGTGCTTTCCAGGTATCGAGGATTCTTGATATCGGTCAAATGGATGCGGCAGTCGCGCAATTTCTTGTTGTGCAGGCTCGCCTTTTTGGCCCGGTCGCGCGCGAGTTTACGGATTCCCGAGAGTTCCTTGCGCTCGCGTTCAGCCTGGAGGATCTTGCGCAGGAGAAGCTCGGCGGTCTCGGGGTTCTTGTGCAGGAAGTTGTCGAGTTTTGTCTTGACAAAATCATTGATGAAGGTGCGCACGGTGGGCAAATCGGGGCCCATTTCGGTTGAGCCGAGCTTAGTCTTGGTCTGCGATTCAAAAACCGGCTCCATGACCTTGACGCTGATGGCCGAAACGATGGATTTGCGTATGTCCGAAGGCTCGAAGCCTTTGTTGTAAAATTCGCGAATGGTTTTCACCACGGCCTCGCGGAAAGCCACGAGGTGCGTTCCGCCCTGGGTCGTGTTCTGCCCGTTGACAAAGGAGTGGTATTCCTCCGAGTACTGCGACTTGGAATGCGTCATCGCGATCTCAATGTCGTCGCCCAAAAGGTGGATCACGGGATAGACCATGTCGTCCTGCGCGATGTTCTCCTCCAAAAGGTCCTTGAGCCCGTTGTCGGAATAATACTTCTCGCCGTTGTAGATGATGCTCAGCCCCGTGTTCAGGTAGCAGTAATTCTTGAGCATCTTGACCACATATTCGTTGCGGAATTTGTAGTTCTTGAAGATGGCTTCGTCGGGTGTGAAGACGACCTTGGTCCCCTTGCGCTTGGTGGTTTCGATGACGTCCTCCTCGTGGATCAGGTTTCCTGCGGAGAACTCGGCGGCCTTGAGTTTTTCCTCGCGGACCGATTCGACCCGGAAAAAATTTGAGAGCGCATTGACCGCCTTGGTACCTACGCCGTTCAGTCCGACCGATTTCTTGAAGGCGAGCGAATCGTATTTTCCGCCGGTATTCATTCGGGAAACCACGTCGACGACCTTGCCCAGCGGGATGCCGCGGCCGTAATCGCGCACCGAGACCGTCCGGTCCTTGATCGTGACCTCGATCGTCTTGCCCGCACCCATGACAAACTCGTCGATACAGTTGTCGATGACTTCCTTGAGCAGGATGTAGATGCCGTCGTCGGGAGAGGAACCGTCGCCCAACTTACCGATATACATTCCGGGCCGCATGCGGATGTGTTCCTTCCAGTCAAGCGAACGTATGTTGTCTTCGGTGTATTGGGTTTCGGCCATCGCGCATTCGTGTGTGGGCGCTAATATAGACGATGCGCCCAGAAGTCTCAAGCGCTCGCGCCGAAAGTTATCAAACGCGATATTGACAAAAATCAGGCGTTCGGACGCGAAATTTTATAGGAAACGATTGGTTTTTCGTTGACGAAAATGGTCACGGTACCGGCAAATTCGCGCTCGAGGGGAACAGTGAAACGACCGTCATATGATTTTACGCGTTGCAATGTTTTTTGCCTGTTGGTCACAAAATACACCCGATCGCGTGAGGAAAGGTTGTCGATGCTGAAATCGATGGGCCCGTTGTTGGCCAGATGCCCGTCCTTGCGGTCGATCTCAAGATCGGAACGGATGTATGCCGGATGGTACAGCGGTTGTTTCGCGAAGTCCGATGCGCTTTTTTTGACCAGCAGCCATTTGCGGTCCTGCGGGAAATGGTTCATGAAAAAACGCTCCGGATCCGGCATGAAATAAGCATCGGTAAAGGCGTACCTGAATTTTCCCGACGCACCGTCCACCGAACCTGCGGCCCATGCCACGTCAAGCAATTCCCATTGCCCGTCGATCTTAACGGCGTTCCATGCATGGTCGCTTTCGTCTGGCAAAAGCCCGATCTGCGCGGCGTTGTTTCGGGAAGTCCCAGCAATGATTTCGGCCTCGAGGCCAAAGCGGCGGCACAAATCCTGGATAAGCGACGCATAACCCTCGCAAACGGCCTTCCGGGTTTTGAGCGTACGGTTGATCAGCGCGGTGCGAAAAGCTTTTTCTTTGCGCTGGCGATCTGCTTCGGAAGTATATCGGTACGCAATCGTATTTCCGAGCCGGTACTCGTCCATGTCATAGGCGATGTTCTTCGCGGCCCAGGTGTAGGCAGCCCGGACGCGTTCGCGATCATCGTCAAAATCCTCCATGATCATCGCCGCAAGCGAGGCAGAAGTCGCAAAAGTCCTGGGATATTGGCCGATCCGGGCATCGACATGCTCATACTGTGCCGATGCCTTAACCGAAAAGAGCCATACGAAAAGAAAAACGGGGGCAAAAAGGGTTTTCAATTTCATGCCGCCCGTTTAGCAAGTTCTTTGCCAAAGGATTGGGGAAAAAAGTTAAAATACCTCCATGCGAGCGACGCATTCCCGAAGCTGCGCATCCAATTCCGGGTTCGAAATCCTGCCCTTGTCCAGGTCGAAATTGTCGTTAAACGAGGGAAGCGAAAAGGTTTCCCGGATATTCGCGCCATACCGCGGGAGGCTGATCCCCGCACATTCCAACACACCCGCCCCGCCTCGCTTCCCGGGTGAAGTGGCCATGAGCAGCATCGGCTTTTCGGCAAATACCAGTTTTTCCTGGCGCGAGGCCCAGTCGTAAATATTTTTGAATGCGGCGCTGAAAGTCCCGTTGTGCTCGGCAAGTGAGAGCACGATCACATCGGCTTGCTGCAATTTGTCCAGGAAGGCGCGAGCGATGGGAGGCTTTCCAAGTTCCTTTTCGATATCGACGCCAAATAGCGGCAATTCGTAATCGTTCAGGTCAAGGATTTGTATCTCGGCCTGTTTGAAAAGCCCGGCGGCATAGACCGCGAGCCGCTTATTTATCGATGATTTGGAGTTGCTTCCGGCAAAGGCGACGATTTTCATGAGGATGATTTTTCACCCTAAGATAATCAAAACATCCGCATTAAAAAAAATGACACGCCCGTGCACCCACCCGGAGCAAAGTTACCAACCTAAAATCCGCCTCCGCGACGGCATTTCCCCACTAAACGTTAAACCTGAAATGCATCACATCGCCGTCCTTGACGATGTACTCCTTGCCTTCCACCCTGAGTTTCCCGGCTTCCTTGACCTTGGCCTCGGTCCCGAACTTCACATAATCATCGTAGGCGATGACCTCGGCGCGGATGAAGCCCTTCTCGAAATCGCTGTGGATGACCCCTGCCGCCTGTGGTGCGGTGTCGCCCACGTTGATGGTCCACGCGCGGACTTCCTTGACGCCGGCGGTAAAATAGGTTTGCTGGTTGAGCAGTTTGTAGGCGGCGCGGATAAGTACCGATGCGCCCGGCTCCTCCAACCCGATATCATTGAGGAACATCTGGCGTTCTTCATAGGTTTCGAGCTCGGTGATGTCGGCCTCGGTGGCGACGGCAAGCGAAATGACCTGCGCATTCTCGTCCTTGACCAACTCCTTCACCTTTTCGACATAGGCGTTTCCGCTTACAGCTGAATTTTCGTCGACGTTGCACACATATAAAACGGGTTTGGTGGTGATGAGCTGAAATTCCTCCATCATCTTGACCTCGTCGTCATTTTTGGGCTGAACGGTCCGTGCCGATTTGGCCTGCAACAGCGCTTCGCGGATGCGGTCCAAAAGGGCTTCCTCGGCCTGAGCCTCCTTATTGCCGGTCTTGGCGGCGCGGCGTGTCTTTTCGAGGCGTTTCTCGACAGTTTCCAGATCTTTAAGCTGAAGTTCAATATCGATGGTCTCCTTGTCGCGGATGGGGTTCACATTCCCATCGACGTGGACGATGTTGTCGTTGTCAAAGCAGCGCAGAACGTGGATGATGGCGTTGCATTCGCGAATGTTGCCCAAAAACTGGTTGCCGAGCCCTTCGCCCTTGCTCGCGCCCTTGACCAAACCCGCAATGTCGACGATCTCGACGGTGGCGGGCTGTACGCGTTCGGGATTGACGAGTTCGGCGAGTTTCTCGAGCCTTGGATCGGGAACGTTCACCACGCCGATATTGGGTTCGATCGTACAGAACGGAAAGTTGGCGCTCTGTGCCTTGGCATTGGACAAACAATTGAAAAGGGTTGATTTGCCCACATTTGGCAATCCGACGATTCCGGCTTTCATAATCAGTTTTTAAAAGTGCGCAAATATACGGTTTGATGCGCAAATCCCCGGAAGAATTATATAAAAGAATGGCCTAATCCTGTAAGGGAACCGCCGCAAATGAAGCTAACTTTGTTAAAAACTTAAAAGTTTGTACCATGAAAAATATTGCATTTGCCTTTGTTGCGGGATTAATGGCTTTCTCGCTGCAGGCACAGAACACCAATACCACAAGCGTCAGCCGTACCACAACTACCACTATCAAGGATTCCGAGGGCGAAAAGAAACTCGTCAAGAAGGAAAACGTCAATGAAGTACAAAACGTCGAGTTCCACAACGCCGAATCAAATGCACTCAACAAAGATGTGAAACCGAGCCCGGTTCAGGTTACGGCCACAACATCGGTGACCCTGCCTGATGGCACTACCCGCCTCGTCGATGTGGACCGGTCAGCCTATTATTCGCTTGGGGGAAACCGCTACAAGATGGCGCTCGATAAAACCGGATATACCATCATGGACCAGGCCGGTCAACGCGCTGCAGTTTTGCGCCAGACGCAAAACAACAATTTTATCTACCGCACCAAGGACAGGACCTCGTTTGGATACTTTGACGCAAACGGTAACCTGGTGCTTGAAACCTATGACGACAAGACCGACAAGATTACCGTCGAAACCTTTACGAAAATGCCATAATTTCTTTCTTGCCTAAGAAAAATCCCGGCTTGTCCGGGATTTTTTGTATTTATTCGTTATGTAGGAAGGCCTGGCGGTTGAGCAGTGTTTCTTCGCTTTCGACGTGATTTTCATCGGGAACACAACAATCGACGGGGCAAACGGCAGCGCACTGCGGTTCCTCGTGAAAACCCTTGCATTCGGTGCATTTTCCGGGAACGATATAATAAATATCATCCGAAATCGGCGTCTGGGGCGCATCGGCATCCACGGTCTCGCCTGTTGGCAACACGACCTTTCCCTTCAATGCCGTTCCGTCCTTGTAACGCCAGTCGTCGGCTCCCTCGTAGATCGCGGTATTGGGACATTCGGGCTCGCAGGCGCCGCAGTTGATGCATTCGTCGGTGATGATGATGGCCATGGGTTAATGTGAAAATGTGTAAATGTAAAAATGTACCAATTGGACGTGAAATTATGTCTTTGTCTGACATTCGTCATTCGACGTTTGACAATTGACAATTGACATTCGACGTTTGACATTGAACATTCCCGTCGTATTTTTGCACAAAATTACCCCCAATTCACATTATAAGCAAATCATTTATGACTTTAGAAGAAAGGATTTCGGCGTTTGCGGCATTGGGCCAATTTATGGGGCAGTTTGCATCGGAACCTACGCGGCCTGAAGCATCGGTCCCGCACAACGGCCTTTTCCTGGATCGCATGGAAACCGAAATAGGCGCCTCCCAGTCACGCAACGGCTGGTTCACCCCAAAAGAGGTCCGGTTTGCGCTTGGTTCCTGGGCAAAAGCGTTGACCACGGAAAATCTGGCAATGTGGGTTGGAAACCATGAATTTCCGGACAGGCCTGCAAAGACCATCGGGCTGGTGCTCGCCGGCAACATTCCGCTGGTGGGTTTCCACGATTTCCTTTCGGTATTGATAACGGGAAATAAGGTGTTGGCAAAACTTTCATCGTCCGACCAAAAACTGCTTCCATTGGTGGCTGATTACCTCATCGCTGTAGAGCCCGCGTTTGGCCCGATGATCCAATTTACCGAAGACAAACTCGGGGGATTCGATGCCGTGATCGCGACGGGCAGCAACAACACGGCCCGCTATTTCGAATATTATTTCAAGGATGTCCCGTCGATTATCCGCAGGAACCGCAATTCGGTAGCGGTGCTCACAGGCGATGAATCCCGGGACGAACTCGTCGCGCTCGGCGAGGACATTTTCAGGTATTTCGGGCTGGGATGCCGCAATGTCTCCAAACTCTTTGTGCCGAGGGGCTACGATTTCGCGAAGTTCTTCGATGCGATGTACGAGTACCGCGATATTGTCGATTATGAAAAGTACTCCAACAACTACGATTACAATAAGGCGGTGTTTTTGATGAGCCGATTTGAGATATTGGACAACGGCTTCATGACCATCAAGGAAGATTCGGCGTATGCGTCGCCAATTTCCAGCGTCTTTTATGAATACTATGACACGATAGGCGAAGTTTCGAAGATCCTTGAAGAGCATTCCGAAAAGATCCAATGCACCGTCGCCGGCGCGTCAATTCCCCGCCGCGTGCCTTTTGGCCGTGCGCAACATCCGGAACTTTGGGATTATGCCGACGGGGTCGATACGCTCACTTTCCTGGCAAACCTTTAAAATTATGGTAGTTTTAAGAATCGGGATGTGTTAAAATCGGGTTGGTTTTCCGAAATTTGGTCAGCCTAACCAAAACAACCCGATGAAAATCCATAATTACAGCGCGGGGCCTTGCATCCTGCCGCGCGAAGTTTTTGAAAAAGCGGCAGCAGCCGTTCTCAACTTCCAGGACAGCGGCCTGTCCATCCTTGAAATTTCCCACCGAAGCAAACCCTTTGAAGATGTCATGGAACAGGCGCGTGCACTCGCGTTGGAACTTCTTGGCCTGGAAGGAAAGGGTTATCAGGCGCTGTTCCTTCAGGGCGGTGCCAGTATGGAATTCTTGCGGATTCCCTATAACCTGATGCGGACAAACGGCAAGGCGGCGTACCTGGACACCGGCACCTGGGCGAGCGGCGCCATCAAGGAAGCGAAACACTTTGGTGAAACCGTGGTAGTGGCTTCATCAAAGGCCGACGACTATACGTACATTCCAAAGCAATACGAAATTCCGGCCGATGCGGATTACTTCCACTGCACATCAAACAACACCATTTTCGGGACGCAGATGAAGTCCTTTCCGGACAGCCCCGTGCCGATGGTGTGCGACATGAGTTCGGATATTTTTTCGCGCAGGCTGAACTTCTCCAAATTCGACCTGATCTATGCCGGGGCCCAAAAGAACATGGGGCCGGCCGGCGTGGCGCTCATCGTGGTCAAGGAATCGCTGTTGGGCAAGACGGGCCGCACCATTCCCTCGATGATGGATTACAAACTGCACATCGAAAAAGAATCGATGTACAACACGCCGCCGGTATTTTCCATCTATGTATCGTTGCTGACGATGCAATGGCTGCAGGATTCAGGGGGAATAACCGCAATGGAACAGATCAACCAGGCCAAGGCCGACCTTTTGTATGACGAAATCGACCGCAACCCGCTATTCCGCGGAACCGTTGCAACCGAGGACCGCTCCAACATGAACGCGACCTTCCTGCTCAATAACCTCGACCTAACCGAAAGGTTCGACTCCATGTGGGCCGAAGCGGGAATTAGCGGCATTCACGGGCACCGCTCGGTAGGCGGTTACCGCGCCTCGATGTACAATGCCCTGGGCCTGGAAAGCGTCCAGGTATTGGTGGACGTCATGAAAGAACTCGAACGCAACTCTTAAAACTTACCGGCGCAGGCCGGGATCACCATGAAAATACTGGCCAACGATGGCATGTCGCAAAGCGGCATCAACGCCCTGACCGCAGCGGGTCACGAGGTAATCACCACCAAAGTCGCGCAGGAACAGGTCGCGAATTTCCTGAATGAGAACAGTATCGAGGCAATTGTCGTGCGCAGCGCCACCAAGGTGCGCGCGGATATTATCGACGCCTGCCCGAACCTGAAAATCATCGGTCGCGGCGGCGTGGGCATGGACAACATCGACGTGGAATACGCACGCGATAAAGGACTGCACGTGATCAATACGCCGGCCTCATCCTCCGAATCCGTGGCCGAACTGGTCTTTGCGCACCTTTTCACCGGCGTCCGCTTCCTTCACCAGGCGAACCGCGAGATGCCTCTCGAAGGCGATACGCAATTCGAAAAACTCAAGAAAGCCTATGCCAACGGCATCGAACTCCGCGGCAAGACCCTCGGCATCATTGGCATGGGCCGTATCGGGACTGCCGTTGCAAGAATGGGGCTCGGACTTGGGATGCGCGTCATCGCATCGGGGCGGGCGGAGAAAACCGTAGCCGTTAAAGTCGATTTTTACAACGGGCAAAGCATTGAGGTGGGAATCACGACACAGCCGCTCGAGGAGGTGCTCGGCCAATCGGATTTCCTTTCGATCCACGTGCCCGCGCAGGAAGGTTATTTGATAGGCGCCGAGGAATTCGCCATGATGAAACAGGGCGCCGGCATCGTCAATTGCTCCCGTGGCGGAGTCGTCGACGAGGTTGCGCTGGTAGAGGCCCTCGAAAGCGGAAAAATCTCCTTCGCCGGTCTGGATGTTTTTGAGAACGAACCGACTCCCGCCATCCAAATCCTGATGCACCCCGGCATTTCACTGACACCGCATATCGGAGCGGCCACTTTGGAGGCTCAGGACCGCATCGGCACCGAACTTGCCGCGCAGATCATCGCGCTGTCGCAAAATCTTTCGTAGCTGTTAAAAGCAACCGGGTTTTCATCTGCCTTGCTTAACTTTATAAAAAAAGGCCATGAAAACCCTTTTGCCATTTATCCTGATTTTGGGCATGACGATCGCATGCAAGGCGCCGGCTTCACGTACGGTCGTGGATCAATCCGGCCCGGCGGCCGCGACCGATACGCTTCGCATCGCCAACGAGGAACTTCAGTACGAAGTCATCATCATCGACCCGGGTTTCAACACCTGGCTGACCATGAACGCGCGCCCCCGAAATTTCTATTCCCAGCAGTATATGGAGGTCCGCAACCTTGCGTGGGTACAGGAGTGGAACAACCGATTCCGTATGGGCGGCGCGAGGAACAACGACCTTTTCCCGATGCCCATAGATTATCAGGCGGGAATCGATTACGGATACGAGGTAAATTACCTGCTTTTTAACTACCTGACCTATTTTCAGATCCGGAATAATGTGAGGCTCGGAGGCTTTGTCCCGAGGATATAATATTGTACTTTTGCCCCATGGAAAAGTTCAAGCAGCGCTGGGGCATCACTTCCAATTTTCAGGTCGGCGTGATCCTGCTGGTATTCGCGTTGACGGGTTCGACGGCGGCATACCTCTCCAAACCGATACTCGGCTGGATGGGCATCCACAAATCCGAAATGAGCGGCTGGATCTACTATCCGCTCTATATCGTCTTGATTTTCCCTGTATATAAAGTGCTGCTTATTTTCTATGGAACGCTTTTCGGGCAGTTCGCCTTTTTCTTCGCGTTCCTAAAGAAAATGCTGGGGGGAATGGGGCTGGGTTTCATTTTCGGCCGAAAAACCTAATCCTTCTTCCAGATATAGGTATAGAACCACATCAGGGTAAAGCTCGGGACGAAATCGGTCATGGGAATTATCTCCTCCAAAAATGACAGGACTCCCGCAGCCTTTCCGGCTTTCCCCTTATACATCCACGCCATCAAAAGGCCCGATATCGGCGCCCAAATCACATCGGAAAAATCCCCGATTAGCGGAATTGTGAACGACAGCATCCCGATCGCATCGAAAAGGATTCCCAGGTAGAGATTGCGCTGTTTGACAGAATCGCGTACCGCCGTTTTGGCCAATTGTTTCATTTCTTGAGTTTTTGTGTGAATTTGGTCCGGACCTTCTCCACTTTCGGCGTAATCACGTAAGTACAGTATGACTGCTGCGTATTGCGCGCGTAATAGTTTTGATGATAGTCCTCGGCCGGATAAAATACTGTCTCCGGCGAAACGCGCGTTACAATTTTCCTGCCGAAAGTCCCTTCGCGGTCCAATTGGGAAATGTAGTCTTCGGCCTGCTGTTTCTGCGAATCGGAATGATAAAAAATTTCGCTTCTGTATTGGGTGCCGACGTCATTTCCCTGCCGGTTGAGCGTAGTGGGATCGTGCGTGGCAAAGAAAATTTCCAGTAGTTCGCCATAGGTGACTTTTTTCGGGTCGAAAGTGATTCGGATGGCCTCGGCATGGCCGGTGTCGCCATTGCTAATTTCGCGGTAGGTCGGATTTTTGGTCCTGCCGCCCGTGTAACCGGAAACAACACTTTTCACGCCGTCGAGTTCGAGAAAAACGGCCTCGGTACACCAGAAGCATCCGCCCGCGAGAGTGGCCGTCTCCAGGCCGGTTTGATTGTCTTGTAGGTTCATTGCAGAATTGGGGTTTGCGTCCTTTTCGCCTCCGAAGCATGAGAAAAACAGCGTCAACATCGGCACGGACAAAAATACCTTCATGATTTTTAGGGCTAATTTAGCCATTCCCAATGCTTTGCACACCCGGTTAACGAAACTTTATAGTTGGCCGGCGCCATTGCTCAATTGTGCAATAATGAGTATTTTGCGGCTATGATCCACGCGCACAATATCCGCAAATCCTATGACAAGGTCGAGGTGCTCAAGGGCGTCGACCTGCACATCGAAAAGGGTGAAATCGTTTCGATAGTTGGCGCTTCGGGCGCGGGAAAAACCACGCTTTTGCAGATTTTGGGAACACTTGACCGGGCGACGGTTTCCGCCGATACGAGCCTCCTGGTCAACGGGCAGGACGTGCTTGCGATGAACGATTCCAAACTCTCGCGCTTCCGCAACCTCAACCTGGGCTTCATCTTCCAGTT
>JAEWCF010000088.1 GCA_023390775.1 Bacteroidota bacterium
GTCATAGATCGCGTGCGCATGGCGGTCGAATTCAACGTCAAAGAAGAGCGTGTGGTGCGCCACGTTCTTTATTTTTTTATCAAAACCCACATAAAACAGAAGGCTGGAAGGCGCAAAGACTTTTTTCGACCAATATTTTTCCGAGTATTGCCTGGACGCGGTTGGCAGCAGGGTCTCGGTATGATGATAATCGGCGCCGCTCAGGACGATGTCCGCAGAAAGGAATTTTCCACCGGTGTCGATGCCCACGGCTGTTCCATTTTCCACACGTATCCCGGATATTGCGGCATCCATCTCAAAATTGACCCCGAGGGAAAGCGCGAGATCGTAAATTCCCCGAACAACACTGTGCATGCCTTTGTGCGGATGCCAGGTTCCGAGGCCAAAATCGGCATAATTCATAAAATTGTAGAACGATGGGGTATCCGATGGTTTGGCCCCCAAAAAGAGAACCGGAAACTCCAGGATGCTCACCAGGCGCGGATCTTTGAAGGCCTTCCGGACATCGCGGCGGATATTCCCGAAGAACTGTCCGATCTTGGCGGCGGTCTTCAGATTTACGAGTTCGAGCGGTGAAACGCCCGGGTTGTAGACCAGGTCTTTGATGGCGATGTCGTAATTGCTTTTGGCCATCGCCATGAATTTTTGCAATTTCTTGCCGCTGCCCGGTTCGATCTTCTCAAACTCATCGGTGATCAGGCCAATATCGTCGGCTATGGTTACCGAGTCGCCCTTGGCAAAGTACACGGTGTAGGCCGGCGCCAATTTGGTCAGGTGGTAATAATCGGCGGGCTTCTTGCCAAAATCGGCGAAAAACCGCTCGAAAACATCGGGCATCCAGTACCAGGTCGGTCCGATATCAAAGGTAAAACCGTCCCGTTTCAGTTGGCGTGCCCTTCCTCCAACGCCCGAATTCTTTTCGAACACGGTCACGTCGTGCCCGGCCTTGGCGAGATAGCAAGCCGCCGCCAGCGACGAAAACCCCGAACCGATGATATGGATGCGCTTGCCCATTACAAGTGTGTTACCAATTCTGAAATAGTGGAAAAAACCTTTGTGCCGGACGGAAGGTCCTGTTCTTCAAGATGTTGCGTATTGCGGCCCAGGATCCAAAGCTCCGAATCAGGCTCGAACAATCGATCCGCCAGGTCATTGACATACGCAAGCGCAGCCTCTACGGTTGGCTCTACGGTGAAATAGGAAACATAGGTGACGTTCTTGAAGAAGCGGCGGATGTCGAGCAGGCTTTCGGTCGGGACGCTTTCGCCCAAGTAGACCGATCGATAGCCGTGGCTCAGTATTTCATAGTTGAGGTACATCAATCCGAGTTCATGCACCTCGTTGAGCGGAAGGAACAGCACGAAAAACCGGTCTTCGCGCACGGCATCCTTAACCTGCAGTTTCTCGGTATTGACCAAAACCTTTTGCTTGATAAGATAACTGATGAAGTGCTCATGGGCCGGCGTAATTGTCCCCGATTGCCACAACAGCCCGATCTCGTCCAGGAGCGGCAACATCACATCGTAGAAAATTTCCCTGAAACTTTTTTCCGAAAGCAGTTGTTCATAGGTGCTCAGGAACAGCTTGGTGTCAAAATTCATCATCGCCATCTTGAAAGCATTGATCGCGTGATGCGGAATGCTTTTGCGCGAAATGATCTCCCGCACCATTCCGGGAATTTTGTCGTCCGGAACCTTCGAGATTTTGGAAATCTTGTACCCGTGGTTGTGCAACAGCGTGATGTTCAGCAATTTTTGCAGGTTGGCCAGGTCATACAACCGTATATTGGAATCGGTGCGCATCGGGGACAGCACATTGTAGCGTTTTTCCCAGATCCGGATGGTGTGCGCCTTGATCCCCGAAAGGTTTTCAAGGTCGCGGATGCTGAATATATTTTTTACACTGTTCATCGTTTCGTCGTTTCGATTAAACAAAAATAGGGAATTGTTTTTAAGTTTGTTAAACGAGAACAGATTTTTATTAAACAAAATTTGGGCGTTGCGCTTTGCGCCGGGCTATCCGCTGCAAGTCCTCGCCCTTGGCTGCGGGCTTTTCGCTGCTATCCCTAACGCGGGGATGTGGGTTGAGGGGAGATTTGGGGTGGTGCGGAGGTAGGATTCGCTTCGCGCATCTGAACAGCGTGAAGGCTACGCTTCGCTTCGCATACCTGAAGCCCACCGGGCTTCCTCCTTTTAATTTCAAATGCGCTGAAAATGCCGAAGGGCAAAAAAACACTTTGAGCGAGCTCTGTGTTTTTTTGCCCTTCGACATTTATTCGTGACCACGATCAGATTCGAACTGACACGTCTTGCGACACCACCCCCTCAAGATGGCGAGTCTACCAATTTCTCCACGTGGCCAATATTCACCGGGTTTCCGGTTTGTGACTCGGCTGGGGTTCGAACCCAGGACCCCATCATTAAAAGTGATGTGCTCTACCAGCTGAGCTACCAAGTCCTGAAGAAATCATGAAATTTGTGACCCGACTGGGGCTCGAACCCAGGACCCCATCATTAAAAGTGATGTGCTCTACCGACTGAGCTATCGAGTCATTGTGATTTCTTCAATGCGGGTGCAAATATATGACCTTATATTTTATTTTTCAAACGTGTAAACCTTTAAATTTGGGTTTTTTCCCAAAGTCGGGTCAACCGCCTAAATTTTAGCGAATTAAATGGATAAAATCATTCTGGCGGGTTATATGGGCAGCGGAAAAACCACCATTGGCAAGATCCTCTCCTCGCGGCTCGGCCTTCCTTTTCTCGATCTTGACGAGGAAATCGAGCGCACCCAGGGATTATCGGTCGGTGAGATTTTCAAACAAAAGGGCGAAATTCATTTTCGGAAACTGGAAAGGGCCACGCTTACGGAAATCCTGCAACGGCCGCAATCGTTTGTGCTGGCCATGGGCGGCGGAACGCCCTGCTATTCGGGGAATGACCGGCTGCTTCGCGAAGACGGCGTGCAGTCCTTTTACCTCAAATCATCGGTCGCCGAACTTTCAAGGAGGCTCACCGGAGAAAAGTCATCGAGGCCAATGATCGCCAATTTATCCGACAACGACCTGCCCGGATTCATCGGCACGCACCTTTTTGAGCGCGACCCCTTCTACCGAAGGGCGAAATACATAGTCGATACTGCGGGAATGACGCCCGGGGAAGTTGCTTCGGTTATTTCGGCTCAGCTTAGCCGCGCGTAGCTTTCATCTCCGAACACCACCTCGACGTGGTCCTGCAGCGAGGTGCTGAGTGAAATTCCCTTGAAATCGGCCTTGACGGGATATTTTTTGTGATTGCGGTCCACGAGCACGGCCGTCTTGAACTTGGTCAGCGGCACATCGAGAAAATGCCTGATCGCATAGGCCAGCGTCGTGCCGGAATGCAGCACATCGTCCACCAGGACCAGCCCCTTGCCGGAATATTCATCCGGGGGAAGCGACGTCACGATCTTTTCGGCGGGCGACTGTTTGTTGATCCTAACCTCGCACAAGGTAACTTTCAAGTCGCTGACTTCCCGGAGATCTTTGGCGATCATTTCCGCGAGCGTGTAACCATTACGGGCAATCCCCGCAATCACGATCTCAGGTTCGTCCACGAAGGTTTCGTAAATCTGGAAGGCGATCCTGCGTACCTTGTGGCGGATCTGCGAATCGCTGAGAATATAGGGAATGTCATTCATCGTCGTCAATGTCAGATTCAAAATCGTCAAGGTCACGCCGGTCCTTCTTGGTGGGTCGGCCATCGCCGGTCCTTCGGTAATGCTCTTTTGAAAGCCTCAGCATTTCCAGGTGTTCCAGCGCTTCGGGCGGTGTCTCGTCCTTTCGGTAAATATCAACAAGCTTTGCGCCCACGCGGTTCGCCGGAATATCCAATACGGTTATCGTGCGGGTGATCTGGTCTTTCCTGAAGGCAACCGTATCGCCCGGAAAAACCTCCTTGCCCGGCTTTGCGACCTGCCCATTGACGCTCACCTGGTTCTTTTTGCAGGCCTCGGTAACCATATTGCGCGTTTTGAAATACCGCACACACCAGAGATACTTGTCAACCCTCATAAAAAAAGCAAATACGGCGTTAAAGTGTTTACAAAAATAATCCAATATTGTATCTTGCGCACCTAATTTTCCAAGATAATGAAGAAGTTTTCGGCGCTGTCCATGATTGTTGCGGCAGTAGTTTTTTTGGTGGGTTGCAACGGCAACGACAACCCCGGCCCCGAGCCCCTGCGCGACTATCAGACCCAATACAATGCCGACATAGCCGATATCGAGGAATTCCTGAAAACCCACTCGTTCGAGGTGGTCAACGCCCCTGGTGAGCCGCAGGACCAGGATGTCATTTTCACGCGCATCCCGGAAGATGACACCACAACTCCCTCCGTATGGGACAGCCCGTTGCTCATGTCCCGGATGGTGGACCGCCACGATATCCAGTATAAATTATATTACCTGAAACTGCGTGAGGGTGGTGGCGCTGCCAACGACAAACCGTTTCCGTGCAACGTGGACGGCGTGGTGGCGGCCTACCGGGGGAGCTACATGTTCCGATTCCCGCTCACCGAAACCATCGACGGCGTCGAGGTCCCCGTTACCGAAATTGTCAATGGTGTCGAGGTACAGGTTCAGGAACTCCGGACCTTTGAATTTGAAGCGAACCCCTTCCCGCAATCCACACTCAGCCTGGAGAACGTGATCAAGGGCTGGTCTGAGGTGTTTCCGCAATTTCGCAGCGGCGATCGTACCATCGTGGACGGCGAGCCTATCCAATACAGCGATTTTGGCGCGGGCGTGGTGTTCATTCCCTCGGGACTCGGCTACTACGGCCAATCGCAATCGGTCATCCCAAAATATTCACCGCTCATCTTCTCCTTTAAGCTGATGGATGTCGTGAGGCTTGACCAGGACCAGGACGGTGTGGACTCATGGCTCGAGGACCTTGACGGCGACCGGTATATCCGAATCACCGGCGAGGGCGAACCCAATCCGGACAATACCGATTACCCGAGCGACCTCGTTCCCGATTACCTCGATCTTGACGATGATGCCGACCAGGTGCTCACCGAGAATGAAATAAAGAATCCCGCGACGGGCGAACCGTATCAGTACAGCGAGATACCGCAATGCCCCGGCGGAAACGGTAAACCGAAACACCGGGACCCCTCTTGTCAATAGGAATAAAAAAAACCGTCAGTTACGACGGTTTTTTTTGTTTGTCTTTTTTACTACTTCCTTGAAATCGCCCTCTTCGCGGCCGCAATGATCGCGGCACTGTTGAGTTTGTATTTCTCCATCAACTGTTCAGGTGTCCCCGATTCGCCGAAGCTGTCGTTTACCGCCACGTACTCCTGCGGCAGTGGATCGTTGAGCGCCAATACGCGGGATACGCTTTCGCCCAGACCTCCCAACATGTTGTGCTCTTCGGCCGTCACGATGCAACGCGTCTTGCCGACGGACTTCAGGATCGCGGCGTCGTCCAGCGGCTTGATCGTGTGGATGTTGATCACCTCGGCCGAGATGCCTTCGTTTTCGAGGGCTTCGGCGGCAACAAGCGCTTCCCAAACCAAATGGCCCGTCGCGACGATCGTCACATCCGAACCCTCATTGAGCATCAAAGCCTTGCCGATCTCGAATTTCTGGTCGGCGGGAGTAAAGTTCGGTACGACCGGGCGGCCGAAACGCAGGTAAACGGGGCCGTGGTGCTCGGCGATCGCGATGGTTGCGGCCTTGGTCTGGTTGTAATCGCAGGTATTGATGACGGTCATCCCGGGCAGCATCTTCATCAATCCGATGTCTTCCAGGATCTGGTGCGTCGCCCCGTCCTCGCCCAAGGTAAGGCCCGCATGCGAAGCGCAGATCTTGACGTTCTTGTCCGAATAGGCGACGCTCTGCCGGATTTGGTCATAGACGCGGCCCGTCGAGAAATTTGCAAACGTTCCCGTATAGGGGATTTTTCCGCCGATGGTGAGCCCCGCCGCGATCCCGATCATGTTGGCTTCGGCGATCCCGACCTGGAAAAATCGTTCCGGGTGGTTCTTCTTGAATTCGTCCATTTTGAGCGACCCGATCAAGTCGGCACACAGCGCGACCACGTTTTCATTGGATTTGCCCAATTCGGCCAGTCCGGCTCCAAAGCCCGAACGCGTGTCCTTGCTTCCCGTATTTTCGTATTTTTTCATTTTAATAGTCGCTGAGGTTTTCAATCACGTTTTGCATCATGGCCAGCTTGAGCTGCTCGTCATTCGGCGCTTTTCCGTGCCAGGCGTGGCTGTACATCATGTAATCGACGCCGTGGCCCATCTCGGTGTGGAGAAGCACGCAGACGGGGCGCCCCTTTCCGGTGCGGGATTTCGCCTCGTTGAGCCCGTCGATCACCTGTTGCAGGTCGTTTCCGTTTGATATTTCCAGCACGTCCCAACCAAAGGCCTCGAATTTCGCGCGGATATCGCCCATGGGAAGCACCTCGTCGGTTGAGCCGTCTATTTGTTTGCCGTTGAGGTCCACCGTCGCGATCAGGTTGTCGACTTTGTAGGCCGACGCATACATCATCGCCTCCCAGTTCTGTCCTTCCTGCAATTCGCCGTCCCCGTGGAGGGAGAAAACCAGGTGATTGTCGTTGTTGAGTTTCTTTGCCAATGCCGCGCCGATCGCTACCGACATTCCCTGTCCCAGGGATCCCGAAGCCACGCGTACGCCCGGCAGGCCTTCGTGTGTCGTGGGATGGCCCTGCAGCCTCGAATCGATGTGGCGGAAGGTTGCCAGTTCCGCAACCGGGAAATAGCCGCTTCGCGCCAAAACGCTGTAAAAAACGGGCGAGATGTGGCCGTTGGAGAGGAAAAAGATATCCTCGTCGCGGCCGTCCATGTCAAAAGTGTCTTTCCGGTCCATGACGGCCTGGTAGAGGGCGACAAAAAATTCGGTACATCCGAGCGATCCTCCGGGATGCCCCGAATTCACCGCGTGCACCATCCTTAGGATGTCGCGCCGCACCTGGACGACCATGTTGTTGAGTTGTTGGAGATCAGGTTTCATTGAAGTTATTTAGAAAGTGCAAAAGTAGATATTAATGTGGAATTAGCTATTAGCTATCAGCTATCAGCCATCAGCTTGTTTCCGGTTAACCCGGGAGTAATTGGGTAATGGCTCATAACTATAAACATGAAGCATGGTAACCGTAAACCGCAAACCGTAAACCGTCAACTCCTCCCAGCCACCAGCCACCAGCCACTATCTCCTAACCCTTACTGCTTCTTAAACAAAAACTCCCCGCCCTGTTTGAGCGTCATTTCGCCCTTTTCGGGGTAAAAAATCATTTCCAGCCGTGCGGGATCAAATTTGAAGGTGTTTTTCGAGACCGCTTCCAATGGAAAGGCGGGTTGCCCGGTACCCTGGGCCATCAATGTTGAGCCTTCGCGGGTAACCGTGATGCCGATCGGAATCTGAGGAGAAGCATACGACCCGGCCATCTTGTCGAGTTCGGCGGGATCGTGGGCGAAAGTCTTGAAATCCGGGACCTCGAACGGTTTCCCAAAATACCAGCCCAATACGGCCAGGCCGATCTCGTTGGCGTTGTAATTGACCCCGTTGCCCGACATCGCGAACGTAAGGTTTTCGTCCTCAAAATGCGAAATGATCGAGCGGAAACCGTCAATGCCTCCCGTATGCCCGTACGATCTCTTGTCGCCAAAAGGAAACTGCATCAGGCCCAGTCCGTAACCCTCGCGAATATCCTTCATTTTGTCCAGGCTTGCCTTTGAAACGATTTTTCCCTCAAAAAGCGCTTCGTAAAATCGGGCCAGGTCACCCAGGCTTGACACGATCGCGCCCGCGCCCATCGGAATGGACATGTCAGTCATATTTTGCTTTTCCCACTTGCCGAGGTAGCGGTAGGAAAGCGCCTCGTGGGCTTTTGGATCGTATTTGCCGCCAAAATATGTGTTGTCGAGCTTGAGCGGCTTGAGAATTTTTTGCGAAAGAATTTCGGCATAGGGTTTTTTGTAAACATCCTCAAGGATGAAACTCAGCAAAACAAAGTTTGAATTGCTGTAATCGGCCTTCGAGTCGGGTTCGAAATCACTTTTTGCCGATGCGATGAGCGACACCATTTCGGGGCGCGTTTTTGCCCCCGTGTTATAATCGCTGTATTCGCGGTCATCGGTGAAGTTGTGGATTCCACTGCGGTGTGCGAGCATGTGGTTGATGGTAATCTTGTCGGCATTGGGAACCTGCGGGAAAAATTTGGAGAGTCTGTCGTCCCCCTTGAGCTTGCCTTCCTCGATGGCCTTCATCACCAGCGCGGCGGTATAGGTCTTGGTGATGGAACCGATCCTGAAGCGGGAGTCGGCGGTGAGCCTGCGCCCGGATTCCACGTCGGCGAAACCCGTCGAACGTTGGTACAAAGGCTTGCCGTCCTTGACCAGCAGCACGTTGCCCATGAACTTGTCGTTTTTTTCGAGCGCGTCGAAATATGCGTCGAGTTTGGCCTTGTCAGCCTGTTGTGCAGTTGCGCAAAGCGCCATCGAAGTTACCGCGAAAGCGGCCAGGAAGAACTTTTTCATAACGTGATGATTGATGATTTCCAAAGGTAGGATTTTGCGGCAGTTTTTCAACGGCATCGCAAAATTTGCCATTGGGGCGTGCCGGCGCAACACGTTGCAAGGTTTAATCGGAGAAGGCGGGCGCCGTCGCGCTGTCCGCTGTGTCTTTTGGGCCAATGGCCGGCAAAAGGACGCCGCTTCCATCGCTCACGCGGGCATTGGAGTCAGCGCCGCGATTCCCTTTCATGCCGGATGCGTTGCGCAATATCGATGCGGGGCTCCTCCAAAACGATCACCTGTGTCCCGAATTCCCTTGCATTCCGGTTCTCTATTTTCGCGGCCCGCCTGATTTTACCAAACAGCGCCGTTTCGGCGGAAAGGTCAGTGTTGCCGGCCTCCTTGACCAAAATGACGTTGTCGATCTTTCCCGTTGGAAACCAGTTCACATAATCGGCGTTGAAGGAAACCGCGTCGAGGCCCGGCGCGTAAAAATTGATGGCGCCCGCCTGGCCGTAATTATCGCAGAGCACAAGGGTTTTTCCCGCAAGTTTCCCCGCCTCCACGCTTACGTTTTGTGCAAGTTCCCGCCAACCCAGCATATCGGCGAAATCCTGCGGAAGCGCGTGATCCTTCCCGTCTTCCCAGCGCAGAAGTCCCAGCGCTCGATAGTTTTCCGGATTTGCGGCAATGTATTCCGGAGACCTTAATGGAAAGGCGATGTCGGCCGTCAGCCCAAACAAAACAATGGGAAACGCAACCAATGCGGTGCGCAGCCATCGGTTCTCAAAGCGTGAAAGCCACACGGCGCCCACGGCAATGATTGCCGGGTACAACCCGATCGCGTAATATCCCTTGGCGCGCATCAGCCAGAAGAGCAAGAGCGTCGCGACTAAAACGATGCCCGCGAACCTGTATTCCCGCATCCGCATCGAAGACCACCAGCCCGCCACGACCACCCACAGCGCGCCCGCAAAGAAAAGCAGCTGCTCGAAGAGGAAATCCCCGCGGTCTACATTTACGAGCTGGGTCTCGCGCAGTTCGGCCATGTGCGATAGCACGGGAAAATCATTTTGATATTGCCACCAAAGGTGCGGCAGTAGAACGGCCAGCGCCAGGCATGCCGAGATGTAGAAGTGTTTGTTGGCCAGGATTCGGCGGGCGCCGGTGAGCACGATCCCCACCGCGAGGCCCGCCGCGAGAAACGCGATGTTGTATTTGTTGAGCATCGCCACCGCAAAACCGATCGCCGTGAAATAGAGGTACTTGTTTTTTCGCGTTTTTTGAAAGGCCATCATGAGGTAAAGCAACACGGTCCAGAAAAAAATATCGGCCGAGTTGGGCTGGTACAGCATGTTGAGCCGCATGAGCGCCGAGAATACCGTGCAGGCGAGCGCCAGTGCGACCGCGTAGCTGCCACCGCCCAGAAGCCTGACCGTACGGTACACAACGACCAACGTCAGGGCGCCCCAAAGCGCGGGCACGAGCCTTACCAGGAATTCCGAAGCGCCGAATTGCAATACGATCCATGAAGTCCACGACGTGAGCGGCGGCACCGAGACGTACCCCCACGCCAGGTGCCGGCCTTGGTCGATGTGCAGGAATTCGTCGCGATGGAGCTCATAAACCGGCTGCACGAGCAGGAACTGGAGTACCAGTTTGATGAGGATGGCGGCGAGGAGTATGATTCTGGGTTGCGACAATGTACCAATTGTTTAATGTGCCAATATACCAATTCGAATTGAAGCATGTTGGTAGGTCAATTGGTACATTTGCACATTTTAACTGCGCTTCGCTCCGTTCGCCTTGCAGGCTCGGGTCACATTTACACATTATTCCGCGTGAGGGATGGCAGCGGCAGCTTTTGCGCGGCGAAGCCCGCAAAACTATAGCGTACAGCCCGACGGCGCCCCGCAATGCCAAACAGCGGATGACTGAAGTTGCGCCGGCACGCCCTCTTAATGTACCAATTGTTTAATGTATCAATATACCAATTCGATAGAAATCATGTAGAAAGGTCAATTGGTATATTTACACATTTTAACTGCGCTACGCTCCGTTCCGTTCGCCTTGCAGGCTCGGGTCACATTTGTCCGCTACCCAAAACCCACTACCCAAAACCCAAAACCCGTATCTTTGCCCGCTAATTTATCCTTATGCAGTTTGAACTTTTGGCAACCGACGCGCAGTCACAGGCGCGGGCCGGGACCATCACGACCGATCACGGGACCATCGAGACCCCGATTTTCATGCCGGTGGGAACGGTGGCGTCGGTGAAGGGCGTGCACCAGCGGGAGCTTCGGGAAGAGATCAACCCCGACATCATTTTGGGCAATACCTATCACCTTTACCTTCGGCCACAAACGGCGATCCTGGAAAAGGCCGGCGGGCTCCATAAATTCATGAATTGGGACCGCAATATTTTGACCGACAGCGGCGGGTACCAGGTTTATTCGCTTTCGGCAAACCGGAAGATCAAGGAGGAGGGCGTCAAGTTCAAGTCGCACATCGATGGTTCCTACCACGTCTTCACGCCCGAGAACGTGATGGAAATCCAGCGCACCATAGGCGCCGACATCATCATGGCCTTTGACGAATGCACGCCGTACCCGTGCGATTACCGTTACGCGACGCGTTCGATGCACATGACCCACCGCTGGCTGGACCGTTGCATCGCGCACCTGGACAAGGTGCCGTTCAAGTACGGCTACCAGCAGGCATTTTTCCCGATCGTGCAGGGCAGCACCTACAAGGACCTGCGTCGCCAATCGGCTGAATATATTGCCAACGCCGGGCAGCAGGGCAACGCGATCGGAGGGCTTTCGGTTGGCGAACCCGCCGAGGAAATGTACGCCATGACCGAGGTGGTCACCGAAATCCTGCCCAAGGACAAGCCGCGCTACCTGATGGGCGTGGGGACTCCCATCAACATATTGGAGAACATCGCCCTTGGCATCGACATGTTCGACTGCGTGATGCCGACCCGCAACGCCCGCAACGGCATGCTCTTTACGGCCAACGGCGTCATAAACATCAAGAACCGCAAGTGGGAAGATGATTTTTCACCCATCGACGAGATGGGCCACACCTGGGTCGACCACGAATATTCCAAAGCCTACCTGCGCCATCTTTTTGCCGCCAATGAATACCTCGGCAAACAGATCGCAACGATCCACAACCTCGGTTTTTACATGTGGTTGGTGCGCGAGGCGAGAAAACATATCTTAGCGGGGGATTTCCGCACGTGGAAAGAAGAGATGGTGAAGAGGATGGGGGAGCGGCTTTAATGTACCAATGTGTCGATTGAACAATATACCAATTACTTCCAAAGTTCAATCATACCTTAATTGGTATATTGTCACATTAATTAATTGTTACATTGAAAATAATTGACAAATACATCCTTAAACGATACCTCGCGACCTTTGTCGTGATGCTTTTGATGTTTATTCCCATCGGGATCGTCATCGATGTGTCGGAGAAGGTGAACCGGATGCTGGAGAACAGGGTCCCGTTTTTGGAGATTGCGCAATATTACCTGGATTTCACGATCTATTTTGCGAATCTTCTGTTTCCGATATTCCTGTTTTTGTCGGTGATCTGGTTTACGTCGAAGCTGGCCAACAATACCGAAATCATCGCGATCCTGAGTTCGGGGATTTCGTTCACGAGGTTTTTGCGGCCATACCTGATCGGGGCCACGATCGTCTCGCTTTTTGCGCTGATCATGGGTTTTTTCATCGTTCCGCAGGCCAGCGAGGGCTTCAATAGTTTCAGGTACCGGTATCTCAACAAGAGCAAGGAATCGAGGGACAACACCAATGTTTTCAGGCAGATCAGCCCCAATGAATTCATTTACGTCCAGAACTTCAACCAGGGGACCCGGGTCGCCTTCAACTTTACCTACGAGCGGTTCAACAAAGATAGGCTGGATTACAAGATCACGGCCGGAAGGCTCAAATTCAATCCGCGCGACAGCAGCTATACGATGTTCAACTTTACCAAAAGAAAGGTGGGCGAACTCGGGGACAAGCTCATACACGGGGACCGTCAGGATACGATTTTCAAATTCGACATGGAAGACCTTACCCCCGTGGTCTATGTGGCCGAAACCCTTACCCTTGGCGAACTGAACAAATTCATCGAAAAGG
This sequence comes from Bacteroidota bacterium, assembly GCA_023390775.1. Classification (GTDB taxonomy): domain Bacteria; phylum Bacteroidota; class Bacteroidia; order Flavobacteriales; family Flavobacteriaceae; genus Flavobacterium. Next base: position 12,678 of record JAEWCF010000088.1, read on the forward strand.
AGCGCAGCCGGGGAAATGCCAACATCAACACCTACCTGGTCGTCCTGTATAAAAAGTACAGCATTCCCGTATCGGCTTTTATCCTGACCATCATCGCGGTTGCGGTATCGGCCATGAAACGCCGCGGAGGCATGGGGATGAACCTCGCCATCGGCATCCTGCTGGCGTTCTCGTTCATCTTCTTCGACAAGATCTTCGGCACCTTGGCCGAGAAATCCTCTTTCCCGCCGATCATCGCGGTCTGGATCCCCAACATCGTCTTCGGGATACTGGCTCTTTACCTGTTGCGCAATGCGAAACGGTAAGCTCAAAAGTTACCTGAACCTCCATTTGATCGTATTTATCTGGGGCTTCACCGCGGTTTTGGGCGACCTGATCACCATTCGCGATGCGTCGTTGGTTTGGTACCGGATGCTGTTGGCCTCTTTGTTCCTGCTGGCTTACGCGGTCATCGCACGCAAACCGCTCGCGCTCCCGCCAAAGGCTGTCGGCAAAATGATATTGGTGGGCATCCTGATCGCGGTGCACTGGATCTTTTTTTTCAGGGCCATCGACGTCTCCAACGTATCGGTCACCTTGGCGGTATTCTCGGCGGGCGCCTTCTTTGCCTCCATTCTCGAACCGATCCTTTACAAACGAAAGATGCTCTGGTACGAGGTGTTTTTCGGGCTGGTGATCGTCGCGGGGCTGGCGGTGATCATGCAGGTTGAGGTCCGTTACATCGAAGGGGCGCTGTCGGCCTTGTTTTCGGTGCTGATGGGGGTCTGCTTCACACTGGCGAACGGCAAGCTCATCAAGGACTACGATTCCACGGTCATTACGATTTATGAATTTGCGGCCGGCTTCGCCCTGGTTACGCTTTTTCTTTTGTTCGACGGGCGTTTTACGCCGCAATTCTTTGAAATTTCCGGCCGGGACTGGGCTTTGCTGCTGCTGCTTTCCTCCATCTGCACGGCTTATGCGTTCACGGCGGCCGTCGGGGTCATGCGAAAACTCACGCCCTATACGGTCATGCTCACGACCAATCTAGAACCGGTCTACGGAATCCTGTTGGCGTATTTCATCCTTGGCGAATCGGAACGCATGAGTACACCCTTCTACATTGGGGCCGCGGTCATTTTGCTGACGGTGGTGCTGAATGGGTATTTGAAAACCCGGAAACGCTAATTTACCAATTGTTAATGTACCAATATACCAATTTGGTCAATGTACCAATTGTTTAATGTACCAATATACCAATTCGACCTGAATGATGTTCGAAGGTCAATTGGTATATTTTCACATTTACACATTTACACATTTACACATTCACACATTTACACATTCGCTCATTGGTACTTTGAATCATTAACTCCTATCTTTGCACATCCACTCATATTGAACTATGGAATATTTAGACTTCGAACTTCCCATCAAGGAACTGGAGGACCAGCTGGACAAGTGCCAGATCATCGGACAGGAATCCAATGTTGATGTGACCAATACCTGCAAGCAGATCGAGAAGAAGCTTGAGGAAACCAAGAAAAAAATATACAAAAACCTGACGGCCTGGCAAAGAGTACAGCTCTCGCGCCATCCCAACCGCCCGTATACCATGGATTATGTCCGGGCCTTGTGCGGCGATACCTTCCTTGAACTTTTTGGCGACAGGGCTTTCAAGGACGACAAGGCGATGATCGGGGGGCTCGGCAAGATAGGCGGGCAGTCATTCATGATCATCGGGCAGCAGAAGGGTTACAACACCAAGACGCGCCAGTACCGGAATTTCGGGATGGCAAACCCCGAAGGTTACCGCAAGGCGCTCCGGTTGATGAAGATGGCGGAGAAATTCGGGATTCCGGTTGTTTCATTTATCGATACACCCGGAGCCTATCCTGGCCTGGAGGCCGAAGAACGCGGCCAGGGCGAAGCCATTGCGCGCAACATCCTGGAAATGATCAGGCTCAAGGTGCCGATCATTGCCGTGATTGTGGGCGAGGGGGCATCCGGCGGTGCCTTGGGCATCGGCGTGGGCGACCGCGTCTACATGCTCGAGAACACCTGGTATTCGGTTATTTCGCCCGAATCATGTTCCTCGATCCTTTGGAAGTCCTGGGATTACAAGGAGCAGGCCGCCGAGGCGCTGAAACTTACTTCCGAAGACATGAAGAAACAGAAGCTCGTGGACGACGTCGTTCCCGAGCCATTGGGTGGGGCGCATTATGACCGCGAGACGACTTTTGCAACCACCGGCGAATATATCCTCAAGGCCTACAATGAGTTAAAGGATTTATCAACACAGGACCTTGTGGCGCAAAGGATGGACAAATACAGCAAAATGGGCGAGTTCAAGGAGTAAAATCCTACAATAATAAATTGAATCCGAAGCCCCGCGGTTTCGGATTTTTTTTGGCTTATCAACAAAATTTCACTTTTTGTCAACAGCCGTGTTGCATAACTCCGGCGATCACCTGCACAAAAAAAAACATACTTTCGCCCTATGGAACAATTCAGGCATATCAACCCCGTAAAAGTGGACAAAACCACCATCATCAATCTTGAAAAAGGCAAGCTCCCGCCACAGGTGACCGAATTGGAGGAGGCCGTTCTCGGGGCGATGATGATCGACAAGAAAGGCGTGGATGAAGTCATCGATATCCTGCAGCCCGATGCCTTTTACCGGGATGCGCACAAGCACATTTTCGAGGCGATCTTCCAGCTTTTCACCGATTCACAGCCTGTTGACCTTTTGACCGTTTCGGCTCAGCTCAAGAAAATGGGCAAGCTCGAACTGGCGGGCGGCGATTTTTACCTGATCCAGCTGACGCAGAAAATTTCCTCTTCGGCGCACATCGAATTCCATTCGCGTATCATCCTTCAGAAATACATCCAGCGGAGCCTGATCAAGATCTCTTCCGAAATCATCGAGGAGTCCTATGACGAGACCACCGACGTCTTTGACCTGCTCGACAAGGCCGAATCCAAGCTCTACGAAGTGACCCAGGGCAATATCAAGCGTTCATCTGAAACCGCCCAGAGCCTCGTCATCCAGGCCAAAAAACGCATCGAGGAAATTGCCAACAAGGAAGGCCTGTCCGGGATCGCGACCGGCTTCGAGAAACTCGACAAGATCACCTCGGGCTGGCAGCCGAGCGACCTGATCATCATTGCGGCCCGCCCGGGTATGGGTAAGACCGCATTCGTATTGTCGATGGCGCGCAACATTGCGATCGACTTCCATCATCCCGTGGCGCTTTTTTCACTGGAAATGTCATCGGTACAGTTGATCACCCGTTTGATTTCGTCCGAAACGGGGCTTTCGTCAGAGAAGCTGCGGACCGGAAAACTCGAAAAACACGAGTGGGAGCAACTTTCCATCAAGGTGAAGGACCTGGAGAAGGCACCGCTGTTCATTGACGATACGCCGTCACTTTCCATTTTTGATTTGCGCGCAAAAGCCAGGCGCCTTTCTTCGCAACACGGGATCAAGCTCATCATCGTCGATTACCTGCAACTCATGACCGCGGGATCTACCGGAAAAGGAGGAGGTGGGAACCGCGAGCAGGAAATCTCGACCATCTCGCGAAACCTGAAGGCGCTTGCCAAGGAACTCAACGTCCCCGTCATTGCGCTTTCCCAGCTTTCCAGGGCAGTCGAAACGCGGGGCGCGAGCAAAAGGCCGCTCCTCTCGGATCTTCGTGAATCGGGAGCGATCGAGCAGGATGCCGATATCGTCTCGTTCATCTATCGTCCTGAATACTACAAAATCGACGAATGGGATGACGACGAACATTCGCCGACCGAGGGACAGGCCGAGTTCATCATCGCCAAGCACCGTAACGGGTCGCTGGAAAACATTCGCCTCAAATTCATCGGAAGCCTTGGTAAATTTGACAATCTGGACGATTTTGGCGGTGGGTATGCCGATATCGAGTCGAAGATGAACCATGACGACAACCCGTTCATCACGCGTAACCTGCCCTCGCCCAACGACGCTTTCGGCAGCAGCGCCAACCGTGACGACGACGACATCCCGTTCTAGAAATCAGTCAATCACGATCTTTTTTTTTTCGCCGAGGGGAATCGACTTCTTGTTCATTTCCACCTCGGTTTTTTCCACATACACGGCATATTCGGCGGGCTTGATTTTCAGGCCGATGTAGTCGGCGTACACGCGTGTGAATTCGGCGCCGAGGTACATGATGGCGGCGGTATAGTACACCCACACCAGGATGACAATGATCGATCCGGCCGCTCCGTAAGCCGAGGCAGTCCCCGCCGTTTCAATGTACAATCCGATCAAAAACCGCCCGAGCATGAAAAGCAGGGCCGTGAAGAAGGCTCCCGTCCTGACGTCTTTCCAATGAATGTTCACATCGGGCAGCACCTTGAAAATGATTCCGAAAAGAACCGAGATGACGATAAAGCTCACCACCACATTGATGATGTTGAATAAAATGACGGTAACGTCCGGGAAGTAGCGGATGAGGGCGTCATTGAGGGCTTTGAGCGCGCCGTTGACCACAAGCGAAACGACCAGCAGGAACCCCAGCCCGACGATCAGCGATGACGACAGTAACCTGTCCTTGATTATTTTAAGCCATCCTCGTTTGGGCTTGGCCTTGACCCGCCAGATGGTGTTGATGGAGTCCTGGATGTCGGCAAAAACGGTAGTGGCACCAACGACGAGCGTTATGGCACCGATTATCAGCGCGGTAGTGGTCTTCCCGCTGAGTTCCAGGTTTTTGACGATTTCCTGGATCTGTGCCGCAGCGTCATTCCCGATCATACCGTTGATTTCGGCGAAGAGCTGGCCCTGGATGGCTTCGCGGCCAAAGAAAAGCCCCGCCAGCGAAATCATCAAAAGCAGGAGCGGGCCAAGCGAGAATGCGGTGTAGTAGGAGAGGGAGGCGCTGAGTTTTAATCCGTTGTCATCGCTGAATCCCACCACGGTGTCCCGCAGGATTTTCCATGTATCGGCAAAAAAAGCCTTGCTGAAAAGTTTGGACATGGTCTTTTCTCTTAAAATTAACCATATATGACATCCGGGCATAATATATTAACACTTTTGAAACGGGTCTTTCCGGCAATGAATCGGGGTAAAATCCGTTATCTTTGGAAAAAAAAGCATGCGCAGATTGTTGCTTATCATGGTTTTGCTCATCGCTTTCAGTGCGCGCGCGGGATTTATCCTCCTGCCGATGGACGAGACCACGCAGCAAAATCACCTGAAGGCTTACGGGATCACCTATTGGGCGTTGGACAAGCAGTACAAGGCGAGTTGGCTGCTCAATTACCGCGGCGGTTCTTTCCTGTTGCCCGACGCGCCCGAAATCCGCAAGGAATGCCAGATCCGCGGGGTGAGCTTCGAGCCGCTCAGCGACGCCGAAGCCAACGCGATCCTCGATGAGATTTCATCCCCGTCGCAGAATATGGAGACGGTTGTATTGGAAAAGGCGCCCAAGATCGCAGTCTATACACCGGCCGGCAAACAGCCCTGGGACGATGCCGTCACCCTGGTGCTCACGTATGCCGAGATTCCCTTCACCGCCGTTTACGATACCGAAGTCCTTTCCGACCAATTGTTGCTCTATGACTGGTTGCACCTGCATCACGAGGATTTCACGGGCCAGTACGGTAAATTCTTCGGGGCGTACCGCAACGCGCCCTGGTACATCGAGCAGAAGCGCGAGGCCGAGGCGCTGGCCGCCAAGTTGGGCTATGCCAAGGTTTCCGATGCGAAACTTGCGGTTTCCAAGAAAATCCGGGATTTCGTGATCGGTGGCGGGTTCATGTTTGCGATGTGCTCGGCGACCGACAGTTTCGACATTGCCCTTGCGGCCGAAGGCGTCGATATCTGCGAACCGATGTTCGACGGCGACCCGAGCGAGGCCAATTATCAGTCAAAACTCGACTACTCGAGGACATTTGCCTTCAAGGATTTTACGCTGGAGCGACGGCCGGAACGCTATGAATTTTCGGATATCGACATGACCGAGAAGCGCCAGATGCCAATGGAAAAGGACTATTTCACGCTGATGGAATTCTCGGCCAAATGGGACGTGATCCCCAGCATGCTCTGCCAGAACCAGACGCAGCTTGTCAAGGGCTTCATGGGCCAGACCACTTCATTCGATCCGGAATTGGTCAAGTCGGGCGTGCTCGTTTTGGGAGAAAGCCACATCAACGGCGAGGCGCGCTATATCCACGGACAAAAGGGAAAGGGTTTCTTTACTTTTTTTGGTGGCCATGACCCGGAAGATTACCAGCACCGCGTGGGCGATTCGCCTACAGTGCTTGACCTGCACCCCAATTCCCCGGGCTACAGGCTGATCCTCAACAACGTGTTGTTTCCAGCGGCCAAGAAGAAAAAGCAAAAGACCTGATCAGGGTTTGTGCGCCGTTTCGGTGAGCGCCCGCAAGGTTTGTTTGGCCTCCTTTACCAGCCTCTGCAACTCCTCGCGGTCGGCGGCGTCATGGGTGGCCTGAAGTTCAAGTTTTTGGATCGACTCCCTTTGTTTTAGGATAATGTCCTGTTGTTCCTGGATCGCATTAATGAGTACGGGGACAAGTTCAGAATAATTGATAGCTTTTGTGTTTTGATCGTCATCGCCGGTGGTGACCACTTCAGGGATTATCTCTTCGGTTTGCTGTGCGATCAATCCCAGCCGTAACAATGCTTTTTCATCAGACTTGTACCGATAACTCATGGGTTGCAACTGCATGATTTCGCTCAATCCATACCGCAAGGTCTTAATATCTTTTTTAAGCCGAACGTCACTAGGGGCGGGGTAGCCGTAAGAGTAAACCTGGTTAAAGGCGAGAACGGCAGTTCCCACATCCCGCGAATTTGTTGTGGTGGGCACGACATTTCCGGCCATCAGCAGGTCACCAGCACCAATGCGCACATCACCGAAGAAATACCCCGCATAGCTTCCCGGTTTTTGTGCATTGCTGTAAATTCCGTAATGGGTGCCGCCTGCCAATGTTGAGATCGTGCAATAGTATCCGTATTTGTTTCCACTGCCGGAAGCCCCGGACCCGATTGTAGTGTAACCTCCAATAATATTCCCGTTACCTGAAACCGTTATGTTGTTCGCGCTCCCGAAAATGTCTCCACCGGTAGTCCCGCTAAAATTATTGTATACCCCGTATCGTGGATCAGCTCCGGTATTACTGATGCTGTTGTATACACCATATTGTGTCCCAGCCCCCACTCCTGAAAGCGTATGCATGGCACCGATATGGTCACCGTTGCCACCCCCCGAGAGGGTGGTTTGCGTACCTGTGTGTGCACCACCGGCACTGTTATTTATAAAGTTGGACACTCCGATCTGGGGGCCCGTTCCGGCGCCTGACAAATTGTTTGATGTCCCGATATGGATCCCGAACCCGGTTCCCGAAAGATTATTTTCGACTCCCCTGTGCATAATATTGGCGGAATTCGAAATATTGTTTTGAAGACCATATTGTTCCCCTATTCCCGTGCCCGAAAGGTCATTGATAATTCCAAAATGATCGCCGCTGCCCGAGTTATTCAGCGAATTGTAAGTCCCCACTTTGGTCCCGGCACCCGCGCCCTGCAAAAACGACGCGGCACCATAGTGTAGGCCATTGCCCGAATTGGATATAAGCGTGAATACACCGAACTGCATTCCGGATCCCGCACCCGATAGTAGAGTATTGACGCCGGTATGCGCTCCGGTCCCTGATCCGCTAAGCGTGCTGCCGTATCCAATGTGGAAATTATTTCCGGTATTGGTGATGTTGACCAGGTTGCCGTACTGCCCACCGGATCCGGCGCCCGATATCGTGGTCAGAGATCCGTGATGAATACCCGTCCCGGCACCTGAGAGTTCATTGTTGATCCCGGCATGAACGCCGTTTCCCGCACCGGAAAGCACATTATGGACACCATAATTAAGCGCATCGCCACTGGTGGTGATCTCGGTATACAGGCCGCGCTTATTTCCCGTGCCCGATCCGGTCAGGTCGGTGCGCATTCCCATATGGCTCCCCGTGCCCGAATTGTCAATGTAGGTCTTGAAGCCGTAACGCGTCCCGCCACCGGTTCCACCAAAATAATTATTGACTCCGTATTGGGTACCGCCGCCGTTATTGGAAAAAATCGAGTTCATGCCGAATTGTTCGCCACTGCTGTCGCCGATAAGCTCATTGTTGATCCCAAACCGTGCGCCGGTACCCGTGCCGTTTACGCGGTTGGTCACACCAAAATGGGAGTTGTCGCCCGTTACCGATACCTGGTTAAACGTTCCCCACTGCAATCCCGTGCGGGCGCCGGTCATGTAATTGATCGTGCCGTAGGTTTCGCCCGATCCTGTTCCGATAAGGGAATTCTGGACGCCCACGTTCCAATTGGTTCCGCTGTTGTAGAC